>NZ_JACJRY010000071.1:0-25244 GCF_014697485.1 Anabaena sp. FACHB-83
ATCTTTTTTACGCAATTTTGCTCCAACTACAACAGAAATGGTTGATAAACTAATCTCAGTTGCACTCGACTTAATAAATCCTCAACATTTAAGAAACTGGTTTGCTAGTTGCTGCTACTGTACCTCATAACAGCCGTAGGTGCTGTATAGATAGTCATCTTATGATTGGGTAATCAGCTTGATGATTGTCGAGTCAAAGCGAGGTAAAAAACCCTGGGGACTCGTCAAAATCGCCAGAACCTTGACAACATAATAATTACAGCGTTTCAACAATTAGGGAAGTTGAGAATTAGTTGCAATAATAGCGGCTGAAATCGACTCTTTTTTGAGGTTCGTCAAATCGCTTCCCAGGAAGCTTGCTCTGTAACAGTTTCAGCTTCGAGCAGTTTCCAAACCCAATTACCCCGCAAGGGGACTGAAACTTGTGATCGCATCTCTAACAACTCCATCACATAACGTTTCCAAACCCAATTACCCCGCAAGGGGACTGAAACTCCAAGCTCCTCATCTTTCCCTTTAGGGTCGATTAGTTTCCAAACCCAATTACCCCGCAAGGGGACTGAAACATGAGTTGTTCTATGCGATCGCTGAACCTCAGTACAGTTTCCAAACCCAATTACCCCGCAAGGGGACTGAAACTCGTCCCGGACGATTGCTATATAATCCTCATCAAGAGTTTCCAAACCCAATTACCCCGCAAGGGGACTGAAACACGCCATACGCTCTTGCGGCAACCTGTAGCGCCGATGGGTTTCCAAACCCAATTACCCCGCAAGGGGACTGAAACAACACGGTTTTTCAAGGTAACAAGACTTGGTGTGAGTTTCCAAACCCAATTACCCCGCAAGGGGACTGAAACACCCTTTGTCCGGGGGTTGGGTATTCCTCGTATCTGGGTTTCCAAACCCAACTACCCCGCAAGGGGACTGAAACTTACGCTGTAAAGAAACTAAGATTTTAGGCTTATTTGGTTTCCAAACCCAACTACCCCGCAAGGGGACTGAAACTCAGAGAGACTGATATTAATGACTTAGAAAAATTAAGTTTCCAAAGACCATTACCCCTAACGGGGGCTGAAACAAATATAGAAAAGTGTTAATCTTCATTTAGAGTACTGAAGGATGGAAACAGCGTTCTACTTTTATTCAATAGAATAGTTTTCATAAGCTTTTTTATGAGCATTTTTAATTTGTTTAGCTATCCAAGGTGGATCTAAAACAGTAGCACTAGCACCATATTGTAATATTCGTTGGTGAAACCAGAATATATAGTCTTCTTGAGTCAGAATATCAACGTAGGCTGTGTTTTCTGGGGATGAGATAATTTTTTCATGAGGTCGGCGAGGTTTATAGGTAGCTAAAGCACCTGTTAGCCGATAGGTGACATCTATAGTAGGAAATTTAGTGTAAGTCCAAGGTGTATAAGAGGCTGCACCAACTCGGACAAGGCGATCTATTCTAAAAGCACAATTCTGTTCAACATTGGGTTTAGTGGAAATATTCCAGCTATGCCAATCGGGAACTAAGCCAAATAAATATAATGAACCATTGTGTAATCTTAGTTCTGATTTGTCTAAATCCCAGTTTCTCTCTTCTCCCTTAGTGTTACGATACCAAATAACGAAACGGCGTTTTTGTTGTAAGCGTTGTTGTAACTGGCGCAAAATCTCATCTAAATTATCTTGGCTATAGTCAGCAGGTGGATGAAAGTCTACTGCAAGATTGGAAGTGATAGCTTTATTGAAATTTCCAATCCGGTAAATTTGGCTGGCTTGAGTCGAAAAACCCATGTCTGCAAGTAATTCAGCTGCCATTGCTAAGGCTTGTCGCTGTTCTGTTGACAAAATGACTGGAAAGGCTGATTCTACCAACTCATAAGGACGATTAGGAGCGATTTTAATTTCAAAACCACAATCCTTAAGTTTACTAATTGTACGTGCTACTTTCTGAGATAAGTCTCCTGAAATGAAACCGCGATCGCCTAATGCAATGCTCAATTCTGCTTTCTTGTGTGGCTTTTGTGCCAGTAGTTTCAATATTTCTAACGCAAAACCTAATTGGTTAGAATTGTTATCGCTTCTATAATCCATTTATACTTAGAAAATTTTAGACTTTAAATATAGCATCTGCAACTAAGTAATAGTCGAGTCTAGTTGAGTAAAATCTAAAATCTAAAAACTAGATATTTGTAGATTATGAATAAAAGATTTTGGCGTTGCTGATGGAGATCAGCATAAAATCCACAGAGGATGGAATAAATTTGAGTGTACAGATGGTTCCATACTTTCTGCTTACCATAATGGCTCTCAAAGATATTGTTTGACCTTCACTCCTCATAGCTTCTTAGAACCTGCTACTTAAAAGCTAATAAATTACAATACCGTTGCCAAAATAAGAGCCTACAAAAATTTTGGCAAAAAACTGGCAAAATTACCCATACATAAACCTTTTGCTAACAAGGTGGCTTGGAGTGTCAGAGCCTATATACTGTGGGCAATATACTAAAAAATACCTTGCGGGAAACCTGAAAGGTATTTTTAGAACTGATTGTTTTTGCCCAGTTTCAGAGGAATCAGAGTTTGTACATCCAATCACCCTCGTAAATTGGCAAAGGTATTGAAATTAAGTCAATCTTTGACGACGACTATCAATTATAGCTACATAAACTTAGCGGCGCTTTTCGGACTTATGATAATACTCCAGGTTGCGAAAGTATGCTCTGTTCGTGTAGTCCCAAGATTCTATTTCAATGCAAAATTACATATTGAAGGTAATTCTACTTTCCAATAGAGGAGATATAGTCATTTTTTGATTACATCTACTTTTGCATAGGTAGTAAAGTAGTCGAAAGTTAACACTGAACCTACTGTGAAAATCAAATTACTACCCCTGTATTCCCAACTAAATCCGGGAGTTGGGGCTTGTCTTCTTGGTTGTACGCAGGTTTGCCAAGTAAAAAAGCAAGCGCCGGACTTTGGGGAAGGCTCTAACTGTCCTCTATCTTCTCATCAAGCAGAAACTTATGCAGCAATTCTCAACGGAGAATGTGAAGTTATATTTAATACTTCAGCCACAGGTGATGGTAAATCTCTAGCGGCTTATTTGGCTGCATTACTCAATCCTTGGTTGCGAGTGCTGGGACTGTACCCAACTATTGAATTGGTGACAGACCAACAAAAGCAAGTTTTTCGCTACCACGAATATTTTAATCCAGAAGGAGTAAGTTTGATAGATACTCTCTACGGGGCGGAGTTAGCGCGGCGAGTAGAGTTAGCCCAGAAGGGTAACAAATTCAAGGAATTAATGCTGACATTTAAGCAGAAATACGTTATCTTGACTAATCCCGACATTTTCCATTTAATCACACATCTACGATATTTCAACCCCGCCTATGGTAAAGCGGAGTTACTGATTCCTTTGGCTATTAACATTAATTTATACATCGCTGATGAGTTTCACATTTTTGGTGTGCATCAAGAAGCCGCAATTCTCAACAGTATGCTTTTAATTCGTCATAATCGCCCAAAAAAGCGCCCTATGCGGTTTCTGTTTACTTCCGCTACTCCCAAGCCTGAGTTTATGAAGATTCTCAGAACGGCGGGTTTTAAGGTGAAGGAAGTTTCAGGAAATTACATCAGTCAACCTCAGTCTGGGTTTCGGCAAATATGCCAAGCTGTTAATTTGGAGTTTGTGCAGTTAGATCAAGATACTGACTCTTTGACTTGGCTGACTCAACAAGCCGAAAATATCCGCATTCTTTTACAAGCCCAGGGAAAAGGACGAGGTTTAATTATTCTCAACTCTGTGGCGCTTGTTAGTCGTGCTGTGCGTCAACTACAAAATTTATTCCCTGATGAGGTTATTAGGGTCAGGGAAGTTAGCGGGAGAATTGACCGTCAGGAAAGGGCGGTAACTCAAGCAGATTTAGAAAAAGCTTCTCAACCTGTGCTGGTGGTGGGAACTTCTGCTGTAGATGTGGGTGTGGATTTTAAGATTCATCTGCTGATTTTTGAGGCGAGTGATTCTGCTACTTTTATTCAACGCTTAGGTCGTCTCGGTCGCCATGCTGGGTTTTCGGCTTACCAAGCATTTGTCCTGTTACCTAGTCGTAGTCCTTGGATTATGGCACGTTTACGAGAAAAGTTAACAGGGATTGAAGAATGCGATCGCCAACAATTCCGCGACATCATTACCGAAGCCTTCGACGCACCCAAAGAATTTGAACAATACCGTAAATATTGGGGCGCACTCCAAGCGCAAGGAATGTTAATTAGCTTGAGTCCCAAAAAAGAAGGGGTGATGCAACAGCTACAAGCTAGTATTTCCGAGGATTTGCGACTGGTTTATGGAGAACAGTTAGATAAAAAACGCGGACATTGGTTTAATTTAGGAAACGACCCAACCGAAGTAGGCGAAGCTGTACAAGAAGAACTCCTCAGATTTCGTGGTGGTTCCGATTTGCAAGCAGCAGTTTGGGATGAAGGACGCTTCTATACCTACGATTTACTCAGACTGCTACCCTACGCCGAAGTAGAAATCATTAACAGAGAAGAATTTCTGCAAGCAGCCCAACAAGCCAACCATCCACATACAGAATTTCCCGAAAAATATATTCAAGTCTACTTAAAAATTCAACGCTGGTCTGATGAAAGATTCCATATTACCTTGGAATGCGATCGCGGTACAGATGAACTCCGACGCAAACAATGCACCCTTTCCCTCATCGACAAACTCAGCATCACCGGACACCCCCAAGCAGAAGTAAGTCGCTGTCTGCGTAAACAAAAACTCCTCACCTTCTTAGTCCAAGTCAACCGCACCCCAGACAATAGCCACTGGGACATCAGCCACACCCTACACCTCAACCCCACCTTCGGACTCTACCGACTCCGGGACGCTGAAGAACAAACATACGCCTGCGCCTTCAATCAAGACGCACTCCTCCTAGAAGCCCTCAAATGGCGAATCCCCAAATGCGATCGCACCGACCCCTACATCATCTAACCTCCTCAGCGCCCCTCCGCGTTTTAACCCCCATCTATGCACACACTACTACAAACCCTACTCATAGAAACCCTCCCATCCCACACCGACCCCATCCTCCAAACCTTCATCCAAACAACCCTCCCCGCAATGGAAAGAGAATTTGGACTAATCACCGCAATGGGAGGGTCACAACAAACCCATTATCAGACACTCACTAAACAAGGCGATCGCTTCGCAGACGAAAACGCTAAACGCTATGCTGCAAAACCAGACCAAAGCCTATTAGTTCATGTCCTCAACGGACTATTAACAGCATGGAACCTCAGCACCCATTTACCCAAACACTTACAACTCCAAGACGTTGAAAAACGCCTGTTGTGTTTAGGCTTAACCCTACACGACTACAACAAATATGTGCGGGGAAAAGGCGAAGAACAACCACCACCAAAAGCGCATGAAGTTGAAGAAATTATCAACTTATGCCAGCGATTGGGCGAAATACTGGATTTCAGCTTATTTTGGCATGAATGGCGAGAATATTTACTAGAAATTGCCTACTTAGCCCAAAATACCCAATTCAACGTCGATAGTAACCCGATTCTTTCCAACTGGGAAACAGGCGATCGCGCATTCACCATAGATGTGAGTCGCTTAAACTATATTCTACGCCATCTCTTAGCCTTTGGAGATGTAGCGGTTCACATGGGCGACCCCGCAGAGATTGTGACAACAACAAAAGGCGATCGCTTGCGAGATCATCTAGATTTACTCAGTATCCGCAAAAAATTGGTTTACCATCGTCTGCGAGATAGTCGCGGTTTAGTTACCAACCAAATTCATAACGCTGTCGTTAGTTTCGCCCGTAGACTTGCATGGGAACCGATTCTTTATTTTGCTCAAGGTGCAGTATATCTTGCCCCGACTGATTTAGTCACCCCTGACTTAGCAGATATCCAAACGGCTGTTTGGGACAGTTTGATTAGGGGGGACGAAGACAAACCAGGACTAGCACAATATTTCCAAAGCGGTGATGTGGGATTTGTCCGCGATGGTAAGGGGATGAAAATCGCTCCCCAAACATTAGAATTATTCACCCCGGCTGACTTAATTCGCCTACTTCCCAGCGTAGTACAAATCAAAGTCGCCAATGTTAAATCCCCAGCCACACCCAAGCGTTTAGAGAAGCTACAGCTAACGGATGCTGAGAGAACGTTTTTATCGCAAGGTGCAGATATCCGCGCTGATAGATTAGCAGAGTTGATTATCTTGGCACAGAGAGAATTTTTTGAAGGTAGCCAAGACTACATACCTTGGATGCTGTCAGCTTTGGGATTGCAGAATCAGATAACACCAGAACAAACACAGGTGCAATCTGGCGGTGTCAATTACGGCTGGTATCAAGCCGCAGCCCATTATATAGCGGCTCATGCAACCTTAGATGAGCAACAGTTAAAAGACTTTTTAGGAGGATTAAGCGATCGCCTCGCCACTTGGGCGGAACAAAATCACCTACTCAAAGAAACCAGCAGCCCTACCCATGAGGCTTTTATCAACTATTTAGCCCAATATTTGGAAGTTTACCCATCTACTCACCAACCAACCCAGTTTGAGAATGAACTTGATACATATTCCTTAGCAAAAGTCAATAATCAACCCATTTGTTCTTTAAGCGCGGGTGATCCTGATGCTGAGGATCAACTAGATGCCGTTGTCCTGTTCAAACCGCAACAATACAGCAACAAAAACGCCTTGGGAGGAGGACGGATAAAAAGAGGTATTTCCAAAATCTGGTCGTTAGAAATGCTGATGCGTCAAGCTTTCTGGACTGGTGCATCAGGAAAACTAGAAGAACAACAGCCTGTATTCTTATACATCTTCCCGGCTTACGTCTACTCACCCCAAGTTGCAGTTGCAGTGCGGCGACTGGTAAAAGAACTCAAACGTGTCAACCTATGGAAAGTTTGCAAGCATTGGCTAGATGGGGGAATGCAATATAGCGGACTGCAAACTTTGCCTTGGCGAAATGAGGACGAAGCCGAAGCTGGCAGATATGGGGATAGTTACTCTTATACAGACTTGCCATTTATGGCAATGACTTATACAACTACAAGGGGGAAAACCACTACAGATGCTTGGGTAGAACCGAGTTATTTAGCCTTGGCTTTGCCTATACTTCTGGGCGTGAAAGTCGTTGCCACCAGCAGTCCAGATCCTCTTTACGCCAGCGACCAAGAGTTTGTAGAGTCTGCCAAACTGGATGGCCCCGCCGGATTTTGGCACATCTTAGGTATAAGTCAGAACCTAAGATTACAGGACTTATCACTAGCATTAGAACGACTACTAATAGCTTACAGCATCCATTTAGAATGTCGCAGTTCACCACCGGACGCACGTTGGCAAGCCTTGAATGGTACAGCCAGGGATTTAGTTACCGATGTATTAAATGTATTTGCGATCGCCAATGAAGGATTCCGCGAAAGTAAACGAGAACCAAGTCAAGAAGATGTCAAACGTATTTGGAAATATGCCCAAATCTGGATAAAAGGAGATGTAAATATGCCTGAAAAGCTCAAGTTAATTGAACGGTTAGTAGAAGAATATCGGCAATTTTATCAAGTTAATATCGGTGACTCTAGCCATGCAGTTTTATTACCACTTTCCAAAGCTTTGGAAGTAATATTGACAGTTCCCGAACAGATAGAACGAGAAGACATTATTCTTCAAGCTGCGGGACAACTCAACGATGCTATAGAACGGCAAGAAGCTTATAAACGACCATTTTTAATGGATAAATCTGTTGATGTGCCTACTCGCAAAGCCCAGGAATTAGCCGCAATTCATAAATTTATGACCACCTGTGTGGATGACTTATTTATGGGACTTTATCGAGGCGATCGCGCATTACTCCAAGAAAACCGCAACCGGATTAAATCTGGTGCTGAGTTCGCTTATCGTTGGTTAGCTTTACAAGAAAAACAAACACAAAAAACACAATCACAAGGATAAAATCAATGAGCATTCTTAACAGCATTAAACCTCAATTTGCCTCAGCCTTCCCCCGTTTAGCATCTGGTAAATATGTCCACTTTTTAATGGTGCGTCACAGTCAATCTTTTCCCGTCTTCCAAACAGATGGAGTTCTCAATACAGCACGCACTCAAGCCGGAATAGACACAAAAGAAGCTATCAGCCGCTTAGTGATGTTTAAGCGTAAGCAAGTAAGTCCTGAGCGATTAGTTGGTAGGGAGCTTTTACGCTCATTGAATCTCATACACTCAGAAGACAAGAAAGCTGAAAACTTTTGTAGATATGGTGCAGAACAGTTTTGCGGGAAATGTCCAGACTGTGTAATCTATGGTTTTGCTGTTGGTGATAGTGGTTCAGAACGCTCAAAAGTTTACTCTGATTCTGCTTTTTCTCTCAGTGCATATCAAGAATCTCACAAGAGTTTTACTTTTAATTCTTTGAGTGAATCAGGAACAATGATGTTAGATTATGATGACCCTAAAAGGAGCGACAGTAATAAAGTACGTTCATCAATTAATGAGTTGGATCATGTATTACCAGAAATTACCTTCCCCACAGTAGAAACTCTCCGTGACCCCACGTATGAAGGCTTTTTGTACGTATTAGGTAACTTAATGCGAACCCGTCGTTACGGCGCACAAGAATCACGCACTGGGACAATGGCAAATCATATCATTGGCATTGCTTTATGTGATGGGGAGATATTCAGTAATTTGCATTTCACCCAATCTCTATATGATGCTTTAAAACCAGATATCAATGCCCCAATTGCTGACATAATTAACAAAGCAACAGAAGTGGTAACTAATTTACTCAACCAAGAACCAATCCGTAAAACTCAGGTGATTACTGGTACTCAATTAAATAGTTTGTTGACAGAAGTTGCAGAAATTTATCAAGATGAAACTCGCCTGCGGGATACACTGACAAGCCTGTATCAGCAAACGAAAAGCTACGCAGAAACTTATGGTGCGATCGCTGGGAAAAAAGGCAAAGGTAAATAAGGGTGTAGGGGTTTGATTAACCTGACTTTTCACGTAGAAAAGCTAACGGGAGACCTAACCCCCCAGCCCCCTTCCCTACTAGGGAAGGGGGAGAAAATAAAGCCTCTCTCCTTTTAGGGAAGAGGTTTGTGGAGAGGGGTTAACCTACACCAGTCAACAATCAACCGTCAACTGTCAACCATGATCATTTACGAATGCAAATTAACCCTCCACGATAATGTATTTTTTGCGACTCGTGAAATGGGTATTCTTTATGAAACAGAAAAATATCTGCATAATTGGGCATTGAGCTATGCTTTATTTGAAGCAGAATACATTCCTAGACCGTATCGACTTAAGGGTGCGATCGCCCAAAAGCCTAGTTATTTAGATGAGACTCAAGAGCAAAATCTGCTACATCTCAACCATGCAGGAATATATGTTTTTCCTGGCTTACCTGTTGTTTGGTCTTATCAAGTAAATACCTTTAAAGCAGCACAAGTTGCCTATTATGGTAAGTCTGTGCAATTTGGTGGTGAAGGTGCAAAACGCAATTATCCAATTAACTATGGTCGCGCTAAAGAATTAGCAGTGGGTAGCGAATATAAAACTTACATTTTTGCTTCTCAAACTATCAAAATTCCCCATTGGATTAGGTTAGGTAAATGGTCTTCCAAAGTGCAAGTTGAAGCAACAGAAATTACTGACTTAAAACAGCGTTCTGGAGAATATATCAGCAAGCATCCTTTAAATCCTTTAGATTTACCAACATCATCCAAGCTGTTACTTTATAACCGTATTGTGATGCCACCTGTGAGTTTAATTAGTCAGGCACAACTTGCTGGCGACTATTGGGAACTACCTGATAAAACTTGTTTACCTGTTGGAGTAAGCTATGGATGCAGCAGTGTTATCACCTCCTAAATCTGCTAATTTATATGCTGTGGTGATTGAGCTGGGTGCAGCTTCGCAGCAACCTGTTCCTGTAAGTTTGGGAAGGGCGCTTCACGCTCAATTTATGGACTGGTTGACTTTAGCAGACCCCCAAACAGCAGATATTATTCACCACGCTCAAATATCACCATTTAGTCTTTCAGGATTGATTGGCTACCGTCGTCAGATCAAGACGAAATTAGGAGACAATTTTATTTTTCGCATCTGTTTGTTAGATGGGAATTTGATTGATTTACTATTGCAGGGCTTAGACAAATGGGATAATCAACCTCTCTATCTGGGAAATTGTCCTTTTGTTATTCGCAATAGTTATACTTTGCCAGGTACTCATCCCTTAGCTGATACCTCGGATTACGCCAAGCTTGCAAATATAGATCCAGTTTCTGATGAAATTACCCTCAAATTTCTCTCTCCTACAAGTTTTAAGCAGAAACAAGAAGTACAGCCATTTCCTTTACCAGAATTAGTCTTTAATAATTTATTGCGGCGATGGAATTTTTTCGCTCCTCAAGAAATACGATTGCCATCTGTAGAGTGGAAAGCTGTAGTTTCTGGATATGAACTGAAAACCTTCGCTTTACAACTAGAAGTTGGTGGAGAAATTGGAGCTGAAGGTTGGGTAAGGTACCGATTTAATGATAATGAACAAGCAAAAATTGCGACAGTTTTAGCTCATTTTGCCCATTTTGCTGGAGTAGGTCGGAAAACAACAATGGGAATGGGACAAACATCAATTCAAAATTCAAAATTGAGATGACTGAGGACTATTTACCCCTGGCGTATCTCAACGCTTGGGAATATTGCCCACGCAGATTTTACCTGGAATACGTGCTGGGTGAAATGGAAGATAACGAACACATTATTTTAGGCAGACACATCCACCGCAACATCAATGAAGAAACTACGTTTCAAGAAGGCGAAACACTGATTCATCAACAGCAATGGGTTTGGAGCGATCGCTTGAAAGTTGCCGGGATCATCGATGCTGTAGAAGAATGCGACGGACAACTTGTACCTGTGGAATATAAAAAAGGCAAGATGGCACAGCATCTTAATGACCATTTTCAACTTTGTGCGGCAGCTTTGTGTTTGGAAGAACGCACCGGGCGCAATATTGCTTATGGCGATATTTTTTATCATGCTAACCGCCGCAGACAGACAGTGGCATTTACCCCACAATTAAGACAAATGACTGAGCAGGCGATCGCTCTTGCTCAACTTGCTGCTAATAAGGCTATGCCTGCTCCGATTAGTCATCCTAAAAAATGCCTTTCATGCAGTCTCCAAGGAATTTGTCTACCTGTTGAAGTTAAACAATTACAAAACTTACAAGCTGCTGAAACTGATGGTTGAATCAGTGCAAGTTCATTAACAAATTTTATTCACTACTAATTACACACCTTTGATATGTCAGTTCTTTACGTTACCCAACCTGATGCTGTTTTGAGCAAGAACTATGAAGCTTTTAATATAGCTTTAAAGCAAGAAGATGGTTCTTGGAAAAAACAAAGTATTCCAGCACAAACTGTAGAGCAAGTAGTCCTTATGGGCAATCCTCAAGTTACAGGAGATGCTCTTGTTTACGCCTTAGAATTAGGAATGCCTGTTCACTACCTTTCGCACTTTGGTAAATATTTGGGTTCGGCACTCCCTGGTTACTCGCGTAACGGACAATTGCGATTAGCACAGTATCAACTATATAACGATCCGGCTCGGCGTTTAGAATTAGTCAAAGCAATTGTGGCAGCTAAAATTCACAATCAGTATCAAGTTTTATATCGAAATAATGAACGAAATAATCCTCTTAAAGAACGTAAAAACCAAGTTAAGAACCAAAAAACCATCGATCAAGTAAGAGGGATTGAAGGTTTAGCTGCACGAGAATATTTTGCTTGTTGGCCAAGTATGGTTGGAAAACAATGGACTTTTAATGGCAGAAATCGCCGTCCACCTACCGACCCAGTAAATTCGCTGCTCAGTTTTGCTTATGGTTTGCTGCGTGTTCAGGTAACAGCTGCGGTTCACGTTGCTGGGCTAGACCCATATATTGGATACTTACACGAAATTCATCACGGTCAGCCATCAATGGTGTTAGATTTAATGGAAGAATTTCGCGCTTTGATAGCTGACAATGTGGTGTTAACAGTATTGCATAAACGCGAAATACAACCACAAGATTTTTCTGAAAGCTTGGGTGCTTATCGCTTAAAAGAAGCTGCCCGAAAATCTTTTTTGCAAGCATTTGAGCGTAAGATGAATGACGAATTCAAACATCCTGTTTTTGAATACCGATGCACTTATCGTCGGGCAATCGAACTTCAAGCCCGCTTGCTCAGTCGGCATTTGCAAGAAGGTATTCCTTATAAAGCTCTTGCTTTGCGATGACTACCTTGTTCTATCTAATTATTTATGATCTGCCAGATAACAAAGCAGCTAACAAACGTCGCACTCGTTTACACAAATTGTTGTCTGGCTATGGTAAATGGACTCAATACAGTGTATTCGAGTGCTTCTTAACAAACGTTCAATTTGCTACACTACAGACCAAAATAGAAAAATTAGTCAAGCCAGAAGAAGATGCTGTACGAATATACGTGCTTGATGCAGGTGCAGTGAGAAGAACCATCACGTATGGTTCGGAAATTCCTCGACAAGAGCAAACAATCGTCTTATGATAGATGAAGGTATCGACTTGATGATTGTCGAGTCAAAGCGGGGTCAAAAACCCTGGAGACTCGTCAAAATCGCCAGAACCTTGACAAAATAATAGTTATAGCGTTTCATAAAATGGGAAAGCTGCAAATAATTTGCAATAAGAGAGGCTGAAAATGACCAAAATTTTCGACTCGTCAAATCGCTTCCCAGGAGGCTTGCCCTGTAATAGTTTCAGAACCGGGCGGTTTCCAAACCTGATTACCCCGCAAGGGGACTGAAACTATATTATATGTTCATTGTAGCATTGTTTCTGTCGGGTTTCCAAACCTGATTACCCCGCAAGGGGACTGAAACATTTAGAAGACCAACTTCTAAAATCTCTAACTTATTGTTTCCAAACCTGATTACCCCGCAAGGGGACTGAAACACTGAAATCATGCTTTCACTATCCGAACTAAAAAGTTTCCAAACCTGATTACCCCGCAAGGGGACTGAAACAATTCCACAGGAGATCCGTTCATCAACACGGTATAATGTTTCCAAACCTGATTACCCCGCAAGGGAACTGAAACTTTATTTCACCAAGTGTATCTGGTCTGTGGCAGACAGTTTCCAAACCTGATTACCCCGCAAGGGGACTGAAACTCTACTATTGGTGTCAAATCTAGAACTTGATTCTTCAAGTTTCCAAACCTGATTACCCCGCAAGGGGACTGAAACTTAAATGGATTTCCTCTAGCAGTTCCAACAAAGAAGGAAGTTTCCAAACCTGATTACCCCGCAAGGGGACTGAAACAAACTATATTCTTTAATGACTCAAAATTATGTAGTTTTTGGTTTCCAAACCTGATTACCCCGCAAGGGGACTGAAACTGCCAACCGTCCCTTAATAAACTTCTCTTCTACAGTGTTTCCAAACCTGATTACCCCGCAAGGGGACTGAAACCTCCCCAACCCACAGAAGAACAAGCATGGGAAGCTGCCGAGTTTCCAAACCTGATTACCCCGCAAGGGGACTGAAACATATAATCACATTAGCCCAAACAGGTGTATTACTCAGGTTTCCAAACCTGATTACCCCGCAAGGGGACTGAAACCTGGTTGTCTTGTCACCCGCTCCCGCGCCAACCATCAAAAGTTTCCAAACCTGATTACCCCGCAAGGGGACTGAAACCAGATATTTGGCAATCAGGTCAGCGTATGGCTGATTGTTTCCAAACCTGATTACCCCGCAAGGGGACTGAAACGCAACTACAGAACATTGTTCAGCACAATTAGCTTTATGTTTCCAAACCTGATTACCCCGCAAGGGGACTGAAACGATGGTAAAGATTCCGCTAAAAAATCGAGGGCAGAGTTTCCAAACCTGATTACCCCGCAAGGGGACTGAAACATTCAATTGGATCGGGATTAAACACGATTGGAACTGCTGGTGGTTTCCAAACCTGATTACCCCGCAAGGGGACTGAAACGCGCAGCCCAAAGCCAACGACAAGCGATCGCGCAAGGTTTCCAAACCTGATTACCCCGCAAGGGGACTGAAACAAAAGTCTTGTCTACCAAATAAAACAGATTACTGGCAAGTTTCCAAACCTGATTACCCCGCAAGGGGACTGAAACCTTGAGCGTGATGCCAGAACCGGAGTAGAAGAAGGTTTCCAAACCTGATTACCCCGCAAGGGGACTGAAACCACTCACGATGCTCTCTCCACTTCTATTGGTTGACGGGTTTCCAAACCTGATTACCCCTGCTAAACTCAGCGATCACTTAATTCACCTTCCTCCATCGCCCGTCCCAAACTTTTCCCAAAGGGGGATGAAATCACCTAAAATATTCAACATTCTTTGACTCCCATCAAACGATGCCCAGAGCAGCCACAGCCCCCAAGCGCAAGCCTAGAGCCAAACCAACCCCAAAGAACTCACTTCCAACATGGGCAGATGACACTGAATTAGTGGGGTTAGTGTTTGATTTGGAGGCAACAGCAACGGCTTCTCTTTACTCGCAGTACACGATAGGACTCCACGCTTGGTTTCTCGACCAAGTGCGACAAGTTCACCCCGATTTATCTGCCTACCTCCACGATGGCGAATCAGAAAAAGCCTTCAGTATCTCAGCACTGGAAGGTCAACTGTTCCCTAGCGGCAAGCAACTGAAACTAGTCGCTAACCAAATCTATCACTGGCATATCAATGCGCTATCTCAACGAGTGGCATTGTTTCTCAAGCAGTGGTTAATCAACTTACCAAAGATTATCGATTTGAGAGGCGCATCCCTAAATTCAGCTACAGCCGAGCAGTTGATTACTGATATGCTGGCTCAACGGATTGAAGAACTGACGGAAATATTCACTGAGCAGCGAAAACGCAGGGGGGGCGATCGTACCGATAGAATTGCTGTGACGTGGGCGACTGTACTTGCCCGTCGAGAGCATGGGGATTCTTTGGCGGCGATCGCTCTGGACTTGGAAATGAAACCTGAGACTGTGAAGACTTATGTCAAGCTGGCTCGAAAAGCTCTGAAGGGGACTGATGAGAATCCTTAGTAGTTGGCAGATCAGGGCTTGGTGCAAGGCGATGGGGTGTATTAGTCACTGAGAAAGCATTACAAGTTTTGCCAAATCTTTCTCCAGTTACAGATAATAGTGTTAGGGCTAATTATTTAAGAGGTCTAATTGTGGTCTTTGCGGAAACTAGCTCCTCAGACATGGTAACAACTCGCCTGACATTAGACGAGTATCGGGCAATGGAACAAACCAGCCCAGAACGCCATGAATACCGCAATGGAGAGATTATTACTATGTCGGGAGGTTCAGAAGCCCATAGTGCGTAGACGCGAAGCGGCTTGTCGTCAGACATCGCCAGTAACTTATTAATTTATTTGGGTTTTTTGCTCAGAGATACTGATTTTCGGTTGTATAATAGTGACTTGCGCGTTTGGATTGAGGAATATCAGTGTGGGACTTATACCGATTTGATGGTTGTGCAAGGTTCCCCAGAATTCAACAATGAGCGCAATGATGAAATTGTTAATCCTTTACTCATAGTCGAAGTTCTTTCGCCCTCGACTGAAGCTTATGATTGAGGTGATAAGTTTAGAAAATATCGCTCCTTAGAGAGCTTTTGTGAATATTTGCTGGTAAGCCAAACAGAACCTTACATCGAGCAGTATTACAACCAAGAGCGTAACAGCAACGATCGCTGACTATTGCAAGTTCACTCGGATCTTGAGCGATCTATCTTCCTACACAGTTTAAATGTAGAAATTCCGCTAACGGAAATTTATCGTCGAATTAATTTTTGAGAGTGGCTTTTTAGAAGTGTGAATGTCAGCAAGAGCATATTTTACTTTCTGACTTTTTTAGCATTGTTATTATCTCTCTATCGGTCAATATCCTAATCACTTAATCAAAGCTAGACTACCCTCGGAAATTACAAACATTCTAGGGTAAAGCAGATGATTGATCTCTATACTTTCACTACGCCTAATGGACGCAAAGCTTCTGTCATGTTGGAAGAAGTTGAATTGCCCTATAATGTTCACAAAATTGATATTACTAAACAACAGCAATTTACTCCTGAATATGTTGCCATCAATCCTAATAGTAAAATTCCTGCTATTGTTGACCAAGAGACTGGAATTACAGTTTTTGAATCGGGTGCAATTCTGATTTATCTAGCCCAAAAAACAGGCAAACTCTTACCAACTGATCAAAAAAGCTATTTTCAAGTTCTAGAATGGCTGATGTTTCAAATGGGAGGAGTAGGGCCAATGTTTGGGCAACTTAACCACTTTAAACGATTTGCACCCGAAAAGATTCCTTATGCCATCGAACGTTACGAAAAAGAAACTTTACGGATTTATGGTGTTCTAGATAAACAACTGCAAGATAATGAATTTATCTGTGGTGACTATTCTATTGCTGATGTAGCAACTTATCCTTGGGTAGCAATTTATGAGTTTCAAGGTTTATCACTGGATAATTACCCTCATCTCCAACGCTGGGTGAACATAGTGCAGCAACGTCCGGCTGTGCAACGCGGAATGCAAGTTCCTTAAATACAGATTGACCAAGATGAATCTATATTGGTTGGCGAGATAGCATTTATCAAGAAATCATTTACTATGCCAACTATAAATAAAATTAGCAGCAACGTTTACACAAAAATACTATCCATTTTTCAGTATGAATGATGGAAATAACTCTGTTTGATTAGTTTAATTGAAATAAACAAATTAGGAATTTCATAATTTGTTATAAACCTATCAATTCAAAAAAGTAAAAATGAAAATATTTCGACCTTTTTATTTTAAGCACTTAATTAGAATATCGCTAATAAGTATTTCTGTTTTGCTTTTAATATGGTTGATTTCTCCACTTTTACCAATACTAGCCTCATCAGAAACTCAACTTTTTGAACAAGTTTGGCGAACAGTCAACGATAACTTTTATGATCCAAAATTTAATGGAGTAGATTGGCAAGCTATTAAAAAACAATATCAACCTCAAATAAGCAAAGCTAAGTCAAAAAAAGATGTTGCTGTTGTCCTTAATCAAATGTTGGCTCAACTGAAATCTTCTCATACTCGGCTATACACTCAAGATGAGCCTGCTTACTATCAGCTTTTAGGGATTTTTGTACCAGGCAGCCCAGAACTTAAAAAGCAATTAAAACAGTTTTTTCCAAAAGGTAAAGTTGAATATACTGATATCGGCTTGTTTACCAAAGATATCAATGGCAGAAGATTTGTTAGTTCTATTATTGATGACAGCCCGGCGGCAAAAGCTGGTTTCAAGCCAGGAGACCAAATTTTAGGTGTTGATGGTTCTCCATACCAGTCCATAAATTCTTTTGCTGCTAAAGCAGGACAAACTGTCAAAGTATTAATCCAGCGTTCACCCGAATCAAGCAGCCAGCAAGAAATAGCTGTTATACCAAAAGTTTTTGATGCTAGTACGATGTTCTTACAAGCTCAAACAGCAAGCACCGAGTTAATTGAGCAAAGTGGTAAAAAAATTGGTTATGTCCATATTTGGTCAAACGCAGCAGATCCTTACGGGCAACAACTTCAAGATGAACTAATTTATGGTCATTTAAAAGATGCTGACTGTCTAATTTTGGATATCAGAGATGGATGGGGTGGCGGAGATGTTAGTTATCTCAACATTTTTACTGCCAAACACAATCTCAGCATTACAAGCATTCCCCGAAATCAACGTCGTTATACCTATAACTATCAATGGAAAAAACCTGTAGTTATGTTGGTGAATGAGGGCAGCCGTAGTAGTAAAGAAATTCTGGCATTTGGGTTTCAACAAAATCATATCGGCTCCGTGATTGGAACTCCAACAGCAGGAGCAGTACTCGCAGGTCGTCCTTATTTTATGCGCGATGGTAGTCTGCTTTATATTGCAGTTACAAATGTATTTGTAAATGGTAATCAAAGGCTAGAAGGCAAGGGTGTCACCCCAGATATTAATATTCCATTCCCCCTAGAATATGCTCAAGGCGCAGACCCACAAAAGCAAAAAGCTATAGAAGTTTTATTGCAAACACAATTTCCGCCAACCTAATCAACCACTCAAGATAGTTCTAGAAGGTTAAATTCATTAATTTGATGCTTGCTCACAACTGTGATGTTTAAACTATTGAGGTGAAGTAATTTCTAACAAAAAAGTGCTTTTTTAAGTGAAAGCACTTTTTTGTTAATAGTTTAACTTTTAGCTTTTCTTTATTTAACCTTCTTCCTCAAATAAGCGATCGCCTTGATGTAAGCGATGGGCAATTTGATAAGTTTGTTCTTGGGAGCGCATAGTGGGGGAATGTGCAGCTAAATATCGTGATGCAGCAACTAATATATGAATCCCTGCCTCAGTGTTCCCCAGCAGAGAATACTGACGAAAAGCAGCTTCTATTTCTTGGATAACATGAAAATCACGGTTTTCCCGCAGCATCATTTTCAAGAGTACTGCCATCAATTTTTCAGGGCTACCACCACTATATAAATAAGTAGTTACTAATTGCCCTGTTTGGTTTACTTGTTGTTGACGGTTTAATAAATCTGGTAGTTGAATTAATAATTCTTCAGGATTTTCTACAGTGTCTTTTGCTTGGGGCAGTCGTGCTGGTGGTACATTCAAAAACCGATTGAGATAGACACTCATCGCCGCATCAAACACTGCTTTGAGTAGTTCAACTGTTGGCACTCTTCGTAATGCTTGATGTACGGCATTAGCAAACGTAAATGGATGATGGGCCGAGTTCCAATCTCCAAAGTCATTATTGGTATTGAAACGAGCCACTCGCAATGCTGCGGCATAAGTGACGATGCTGGCTAATTGTTCTGGTGTACAACCTGATTGCAGTGCATCCAGGAGTGAATCAGCGATCGCTTGCGGATCTTCACCCAATAAAATTGAGACTAATTCATCCCCGTTTGACCAAGTTTCTTGCCGAGGTTTTCCTTGACTTAATACAGTAGGTAATTGCTCAAAAGCTAAGTCACAGATTGCCACCAAATCGACAGGGTAACGCCAAGAATTAGATTCTTCCATCCTATCGGCATTCGCTAAACCCGGAATTAGGCTAGGCAAAATCGATTCGGCTGCTTGCCAATCTACTGCATCAAGTGCCTCTAATGCTTTGTTGATGAAATCTAACGTATGCCCAACATCAAGATAACGGTGATCCGTCGCGGCACAAAACAGCATATCTGCAATTTGCTCCCTGTTTGCGCCACAAGCGAGCGCAGATACTAAACACCTTTGTGCTGCCTCAGTATCTCGCACCTGAATAAATTGTCGAAACCAGCTTTTGAGAGTTGCAAAATCAACTGTCGAGTTGGGTAATGGGTGAACAACAAATTCTGGTGGCGCACCAGCACTATCATTTGCTACTGCTGACAATCCGTGAAATAAAGCACAGGCTTTATCCTGAGCATCTAAATAAGGTAGTAGATTCATCATGCAAGTATGGATTGTCAAACCTGTACTCCAACCTGCTTTGTTATAACGAGTACCAAATTTCAGCCCTATGAGAAATGGTTCGGCCGGATTGGCTGACATGTTTAACAGTGCAATCGTTGATTTGGCTATGACTAGGGAAATGTTTTGCTCTAAACCATCTTGCAAACGTTGGCGGTGGTGGGAATCAAGATCAACAGTTGGTGCTAAATTTACCCACACTTCCCCATTACGAATTTCTACAGGAAAACAAGGAACATCATCTGCCCAGGAGTCAAACGTTCCACCGCTTGCGAGGTCAAAACGAGCATAATGCCAGGGGCAGGTAACAATCCCATCTTTGCAAGTACTGCCTTTCAACGGAAAACCCATGTGAGGGCAACGGTTGTCAATTGCATAAACTCTACCATTGAAGTAAAACAAAGCAATTGTCTGCTTTTGCTTGTGTACTACCAAGCTGCTTGCTGCTTGAACTTGAGCTAGTTGAGCAACATGAGTATAATTATCTACTTTGGTTGAGCCTTCAAATATTTGAGCCATTGAATTGCACACTGGTAAATGTCAAACCTTACTTCTACAGGACTTACGCAACTGGCACAGGCGATCGCTAAACTATAGTATTTGTGTACTATTACAAGTACCGCAACTAGCACGGGGCGATCACTAGTTCATAGTACTATTGTATTGATTAGCTGGGATTCCGAAAGCTTTGTCTAAGCATAAAAAGTCGCTGCAAAAGGAAACAAAGCATGAAATATTCATGATTAAATAGATAGAGATTGTATTAGATAAATGTTGCTTAGGGTAATGAGATTTACAAAAATTAATTACTGTCAATACTTATTAAGTAGTCAAATTAATTATACAATTACCAATTTGGCAGAGCATTTAGAGACTATTAGCCATGATGCAATTAACTATTATTTGAAAACCGAAAAGTTAACACCTCGGTTACTATGGGATAACGTGAAAGAAGTAGTTGAGCATGATGCGAATGGTTACATAATATTTGATGATAGCGTTTTAGATAAAAGGTATTCTGAAGAAATAGAAATAGTCAGAAAACAATATAGTGGTAATGAGCATGGTGTCCTCAAAGGAATTGGTGTAGTTAGCTGCGTGTATGTCAACCCTACTGTTCAAAAATTTTGGGTAATCGATTACCGCATTTTTAATCCTGATGTCGATGGTAAAACCAAGATAGACCATGTGAAAGACATGCTGCAAAACCTTGTATATCATAAGCTTTTACCATTTGATACTGTTTTGATGGACACATGGTATGCCGTACATAGTTTAATGCTTTATATTGATAGTCTAGAGAAAATTTATTATTGTCCTTTAAAAAATAATCGGTTAGTTGATGATACATTTGGACAAGAGAAATATAAACGGATTGAATTATTAGATTGGAGCAAAGACGAATTAGACTGTGGTAAAATAATCAAAATTAAAGGGTTCCCAGCTCATAAAAAAGTGAAACTTTTCCGGGTTACTGTTTCTACCAACAGAACGGATTATATTGCCACTAACGATTTATCTCAAAGTTCCACGGATGTTGTACAAGAGGTGTGTAAGATTCGTTGGAAAATCGAGGAGTTTCACAGGGAGATTAAACAATTAACTGGCATTGAATCTTGTCAATGTCGGAAAGCTAGACTCCAAAGAAATCATATTGCTTGTGCAATGTTAGTTTGGGTTAGGTTAAAGAGTTTAGCTTATCAAACTGGTCAAACCATTTATCAAATCAAACATAACTTGCTTGTCTTATATTTAATTCAACAACTGAAATGCCCAAATATTTCTATGTATTTGGTTTGATTTTAATTGCCGCGTGGCGGGACTACGCCCCAGCCGCTATTTGTGCCAGTTGTGTAAGTCCTGATCGATTCAGAGGGCAATTAGCTGGTTTGAGGTTAACCACACAAGTACATCGCTTTTACATCTGGAATTTCGTAATCACAGGCATTCGGTAAGACTAAACTTTGCCAATGGGAAACTGCGATCGCAAATGCAACCTGTACTAACAACATCGGAAAATGCAACCGTCGCTGCTGTACCCAAACCATCCAGCTATAGGGGAATAACACAAAAGCACTATGAGCATAGATTCCCAGCATTGGATTCCAGATTAATCGCGCCATCCCGACAATCCGCCCATGATTGTCCATTGGTAGCCCTGATGAAGCGTAAGGTTGCCCCAATGCTATGCCAAACAGCGATAGCAGTAAAATATTTACCCAAATAAGTGCCTTTGATTCCCACGGATGTAAAACATATGCAGAACGCGATCGATATAGCAAAAAGCAGTACCAAGGCAATAGTAAGCCAAAGAACCAAATGGAAATTTTCATAGAAATACATCAATTCAAGGTTGATAGACCAATAGTTGGAATTTATGACCAAATAAAAGCCCTCAGCAGCTATTCCAGACGGGTAATTCACCGTATTTCTTTACCATTTCCGCTTCTTTTTCTTTCCGTATATGTATGAGTTGATATTCTGGGCTGCCTTCGCTCAGGTATTCTTCCATCAGAACTTTCCCATCCAGTCCCCATTGCAGATGCTCCGTACAAAGTCCGAACGACCACACTTTGCGCTCCTGGATCTGGCCATCCTCATACCACCAAGTTTCAACACCGTGCTTGAAGGCTTGGTAAGTCGCTGGAGATTCATAATCATAAATGAGCCTTCCTTCGTCAGTCCATAACTTTCGATAACCAGGTAAACAGGTCGTGCTGGGGTATGTCTCCTCAGAGATCATCTGCCCATTCTCCGCCCATTGCCGAATGATCGATTGACGTGCAACATGGTCGTAATCCCCGTGACGGCTCATGATCTGGCCATTTTCATAGAATATTTCCAACAAGCCAGTATGGTAGCCCCTTTCATAATGTATTCGAGTATAAAGTTGACCGTCTTCATAGTTTTCAAAGGCCCACCCGGTAAATGGCAAACCGTCCTGAAGCAGGCAGTCACCCGCCTCATCATAACTGGCGCGATCGCTGTCCAAGTCGAGCATTTCCAATCCATCTTCGTCGTAGCGCATTCAGTCAAGTGATGTTAATGGAGTTCTCCCAAAAAACACATCTTAGAAATTAATGTAACTTTCTCAAAACTTATTTATAGCTTTATAGTTCAACAAACAGCAAAGGATTATACAAATGAAAAAGCATAAACTTGTTAGCGATATTTCTCCCTCAACTTGCTTAAGGTTTCTGCGGCAGTAAGGCGAATCATTTCATCCGCATAGTAGCTGTTGGGAATCGTCGTCGCCCTTTCCAAGGCATCTAGAACGGTTGGAGTCGGGTTATTTAATTGATTTAGGGCATCAATGACATTTAACGGGACACAGTATTCGGTACTGCAAATATGAGTTGCGATCGCATTTACCATTTCATCGTCTCCAAAGCCCAACGCACCACTCGCCGTTAGTACCTCATTCAGCACCCGAAAATCTAATGGTGCTTCAACATAGCGCAAAAAAGCATTGCGGGTGTCACAGCTACGATCGCCCCAAGAACTGAGAATTTGAGGACACAAAGAACAAATCGAAGGTTCTGGATCGTGAAAGAGTGTATATCGAATAACTTCTGCGTTCTCATCTGTCCAAGGTTCATCCCACAAATCCAACAGAAAAATATAGCGATCGCTCGGATCGATGGGTAAAGCGTTTACGTTCATCTACAAGCCAAAAATGCGAAGCAATTTTCTATAATTTAGGACATAAGCTTGATGGAGTTGAGCAGTTTAATTCGCCCTCCTTCCCATCCAGTAACCAGTTGATACTGATTGCCATGTATTGCCATTCGTAAGGTATCAGGTTGTTCTAGTTGAGCAGTTCTGAAGACGGCTAAAGCGCGTTCGCGTAGCGACTCCTTTGGAGTATCGCGAAAATCAGCATAATCCATACCGTCTGGATAAAGCGGATCGAAGACCATCCAGTCCAAACTTAAATCAAATTCCTGAATTGGCATATCCCCTACTATCCAAAGAAATTCAGCCTCATCAACGCATCGTTTCAAATTAGGATAAGTGCCCATTAGTTGGGAATAGACGCTCTCAGGTATTTCGCAATTGAGCAATCCGACAGCATCAAGTTCCTGAAGCAATTTTGTGCGACAGGGTTCTACTAAGTTGGGTTGATATAGGTGCCCTTGATTGGCAAAAAACTGCATATAATCCGCAGCGATTATTTCTAATTTTCGGAGAACGCTAGGGACGAACCCAGTTACCTCAGCCCAGCCAAACCGTAAATCCCACTCGTCTTCTGACAAAAGCTGTACACTTAAAGGAAAGTTTAACTCCCCTGCTTTAATCTGTTGAGTGACTTGAATTATTTTGTTAATGCTACTTTGCGGGATATAGTGACCGCAACCATCCCAACCCGCAAAGTTTGGACTTACATACCAGAAAGGTTCAGTGGGTGGATATCCTGTTCGTTGCTGATATCGCTCGATTTCTTGCTGGAATTCTGATTCTGCGGTCGCCACATCATATTCAAAAATTGACCTAAGCCGGAAATAAATAGCTCCATTACCGAATTCCTGCCCACTTACAAACGCCTGATGTAATTGATTATGGATGCTCTCAACTCGCGTTGAACCGGACTCAAAGACAAAATCCTCACCTGGTTCTGCCAAGGGTAATAAAAATTCGATGATGTTTTGGTAATATCCTTCAGATGTAAAGCGCAATTCGTTATCTTTTGCCAAGACGACGAGGGGGTAATCATCAATTAACAATCGCTGATAGATTTTCCAGCCTGGGTATTCCATCAGTTCGCTCTTTTTATCACGAGTTACCGGTGGTTTCTTTGTCGTTTTCTAAAGGGGTAATTGCTTGTTGACCCTGCCACTTTCTCTGCCACATTTTCTCCACTTCTCCTCCTGGGAATCTATCCCTTCCCCGCTCACCATCAAACATGGCTGTTACATCAACGCTCACAAACTCAATTCGCCTTGCTGGCGAGTAATCCCGCAGGTATATTTCGTTACTAATGCGGTAAAGCAAATCATCTAACCAGGCTTCATCTTGAAAGACAGAGCGATTTACCATACCAGAAACGACCCACGCGCGATCGCCAACCTCTCGAAACCAAAGAAATCCCAAGTCCGGAAATGGCGCAAATGCATCGGATACAGATCCCTTTGGCTGAGTGAGGGGATCGGTTAATCGACAGACCCAATCAGAATCTGCACCATAGCAGGCTATTTCAATTTTAGAATTATCATCCAAAAATTCTACCGCAATTTTTCTCATCATCCATTTCACCGTCTCAATTTTAGTAAAAAATAATATTGTTCTAGGCAATATTTGAGATATTCAGCACTAGGCAATGAAGGATCGGTGCTGAGGTCTTCCAGTTCCTCTAGCAACCCCAGCGCACCCCAATCTACCAAAATATCCCAATTCATCGGCAAACTGTCATAGCAAGATGCCCAGGTCACTAATTCTAGGTATGTTGGAGAATATTTATTTTGAGATGTTGTTTCGCGTATAAACGGATTGCGATTGACACTTAGTGGAACTGCTGTCATCAGTTTAATCTGCTTGTTATCCGGGGCGTGAGTAGCAACGGAACAGAAAACCGGGATAAGAAAAAAATCTTGAAAAATCAGCCAATCAGCCATGTATATACATGATAGAGTAAGACATCATGTATAACTTAGGAC
>NZ_JACJRY010000072.1:0-24437 GCF_014697485.1 Anabaena sp. FACHB-83
GGTCAAAAATTTTGAAAGAACTTTGGAGAATGCGACGACTAAAATTCATCTCTGTTTTGTCAGACTTATGCTCAAACGGTTAGCTACTTCATAGATCCCAAATGGGTTCTATAAGGAGCATAACGGCGAACATCCCCTTGAGACTTCCGCTTCCACTTCCGCCAAATCCTATTACTTAGCGATTAAGTCACTGCTGGAAGTTCACGGGGAAACTTATGTGATTGAGCAAGTTTTAAAAATGGGTGGGCGGCGCTGGGCTGAAGGTAAGGCGCTGCTGCATCAAATTTTAGATGAAGGGAACGCAAATGGATGGTAAATGCGATCGCGTTTTCATGCCACAGAAGCGCGATCGCACCGATGAGAGTTTTACACGGTCAATAGTTTAGCTGAAAAAAATGAATGAACGATACCAAATAGTAAAACTACCTTTTTGTTGTGAAAAATGTAACTCTAATGGGTGGTATTTGGATCAGCGCCATGCCGTTTACGAGTGTATGACCTGCGGTTATTTCTTTCTGTCGGTAATAGGTCAGGATGACGATGAAAATCTTGAAGATGAACAGGCATGGATGAATGAGTGAATGAGATGATAGAACAGCGAATTAAAGAAGCGAATGGACGCTTAAAAAACAACTACTGTGGACTAAGAATTGAGCAAATCGGAGGACGGCTGTACATTCGGGGAACATTGCCTCCCAAGGCATTATTAGGCAAGAACAAACCTTATCAACAGAGGATATCAGCCGCCAACGCTAATGCCGATGGGGTAAAGATAGCAGAGAGACTGGCTAAGAAAATCAGCGTGCAAATCGACGCGAAAACATTTGATTGGGCTGATTACCTTGATTTGGAATTAGCTGAAGACAAGAAAACAATAGGAGAATTAATAGTTGATTTTGAAAAAGAATACTTTCTAAGAAGAACGAAGACATTTAAGACAGAAACGACTTGGAACGTTGAATATGTATCAGTTTTAAAATTTTTACCCCAAAATGATGTTTTAAGCATTGAAATTTTAAAAGATATAATTATTCAAAAATCAAAACCAGATACGCGGAGTAGAAAAAGGTTTGCATCTACTCTGACCATTTTTGCCAAGTTCGCCGGACTGAACGCTGATTTTTCGGAATTATCAGGTAACTACTCATTATCTAAAAGACGACCCCGTGAGATTCCGAGCGATAAGCAAATCCAGGATAGTTTTTACTTGATTCAGAATGATTCTTGGCGATGGGTTTACGGGATTATGTCAGCTTATGGATTAAGGAATCATGAGGTTTTTTATGTTGACTTAGCGACCTTGAAACCGGGAAAAGGGATAACAATAACTGATGGTAAAACTGGCTCAAGAATTGTGTGGCCATTGCATCCTGAATGGTTTGATGTATTTGAACTAGCATTTCCTAAATGTCCAAAAATAGACCTTGATCGCCCCAATCGGGTAATAGGTGAAACTGTAACAAGATATTTTCGTCGGGCGAACATCCCCTTTTCACCTTATGACCTACGCCATGCTTGGGCGATACGCTCATTAGAATATGGAATTGATATTTCATTAGCAGCCAAGCAGATGGGACACTCCCTAGAGGTTCACAGCCGCTTGTACCATAGCTGGATAGACGAGAAAGCACACCAGAGGGCTTTTGATTTAGCCCTCAGTAAACGCGATCGCCCTCTGCCACCATGAGACAAAATCTAACTTTTGACTATGAGTTTATATAAAGTTACTTATGTTGAAATGACTCCAGATGAAGCGGAAGAATCAGACGGTTTAGAACTTTTAGATTTGATTGCAGAAATTGATGGCAATGTAGATGATGCAGTTTGCTTCTGGGCGGCTGATCAAGGGTACAGCATAGTTAATTGGAAGCAATTAACTAGTGTTAATAAAGAGCCAGAGATGTATATGTCACCGTGTAGTTATATATATCTGGGTGATTCTTAATTATTATTCATTTTTAAATTAGAGACGAAATAAGAGTTATGTCTAATGTGCCTGAAACAGTTTCAATTAAATGTCATCATCCTGGTTGTGAAGAAACAGACGTAACCGAATGCTTTTTACCTGATAACGAAACTAACATACCAGATGAGTATTATTGTTCAAAACATACTCAATCTCATGGATATTGTTACGGCTGTGGTCAATTTTGGGGCGGTGTAGAAAGTTTTGATTTTGCGTCTTGCCTTGGTGGCATTGAAGGGTTATGTGAGAATTGCTCAGACGCTTTAAAGTCTGAATTTGGGGAAGACGACTATGAAGATGACTATGAAGATGATTATGATTATGGTTTGTAGATGATGATTATTGCTCATAAATGACGAAATACAAATTTTGAACATTGAATTACCCAGTAATTACGATTACTGGGTTTAGTGTTTCGTAATCAGCAGGCCACGGGTTCAAATCCCGTCATCGGCTTTATTCGGTGAATGTTTCGCAAAAGCCTTTTAATAGATTAATACAGTTAGCGATCGCACCTAAATGAGCAATTTCATAACCGTGGGTGTTTTGTGTGGGAAATGCCAAACAAGATGCACGACCGACATGACCAAATTTCATCGCAATGGAAGCATCACTACCAAAGCCACTGAGAATAGTTAATTGTAAAGTTATATCTAGTTGCTTCGCAGCACGGCACAATTGCAAATTCAAGGTTTCGTCATATATGCCATAGGCATCTTGAGACAGCAACACCGGACTTTCATTATCCTGTATGGGGTATTCTGGAGACAAGGGACAAATTTCTAAAGCAATCAACGCATCTAATTGCTGATTTTGGGTAAAAAATAACGCCCCAATTGCGCCGACTTCTTCTTTGGCTGAGGCGACTAAATACACATCACAGCCTGGTTGCTTCAGGGTTTGCGCTAAACCTAACAAAATCGCAACTGAAGCTTTATTATCTAAGGTGTAACTGGCGATGTGATTGTTTAAGCGAATGGGATGTTTGCGATGTTTGCCAACAACCATTCTGGTTCCTGGTCGAATACCTGCGGCTTCTAGTTGGGCGGTGGTGCGCTTGGTTTCAATCCAGGCATTTTCCCATTTTACAGGTGTGTCTTCTTGTTGGACTTTTTGCGGAGATTCGTGAGAGACATGGCGAGAACCAAAGCTGAGAATACCAGAGATAGTTTCATTGTCGCCTAATAAATCAACCACGCCTTCGCCATAAACCCAAGGAAAAGCACCGCCAAGCTTGCGGACTTCTACTTTACCTGCTTCGCCAACTGTTTTGACAATTGCGCCAATTTCATCTTTGTGGGCGGTAATAGCGATCGCTCTAGTAGAGTCTTTCCCTGGAATTTTAGCAATAATATTGTCAGCGCGATCGCTCCAAACTTCTACTCCCAGGGCAGCAAATTGCTGGAGTAAAAATTGGTTAATCTCACCCTCTACACCGCTAGGCGAATGGTGCATCACCAATTCTTCAATAATCTTAAATAACTGTTCGTAATCCCACATTTATTAAAATTATTCTGTCTTCTGCCTTATCCTAACGATAAATATTCACCACTGGCTTAATTATGCAAACAATATCTGTACAAAAACCAAACGCACCTGAACCACCAAAATTTACTTCTATTACCGAAGAACGCCTACACCGGAAACAAAGACTAGCCGCCGCCTTGCGGTTATTTTCCCGCTATGGCTTTGATGAGGGAATTGCAGGTCATATCACAGCACGCGACCCGGAAACGCCGGAACACTTTTGGGTGAATCCTTTTGGAATGCACTTTGGTTTAATTCGCGTCAGTGACCTAATTTTAGTCAATCAAGAAGGTGAGGTAATTATAGGCGATCGCCCAGTGAATCGGGCTGCGTTTGCCATTCATTCCCAAATTCATGCAGCTAGACCAGATGTCGTCGCCGCCGCCCATGCTCATTCTATCTATGGTAAAAGCTGGTCAAGCCTTGGTCGCTTGCTTGACCCCCTGACTCAAGATGCTTGTGCTTTTTACCAAGACCACAGCTTATTTGATGACTATACAGGTGTAGTGCTTGACCCGCAGGAAGGACAGCGCATTGCCCAAACCCTGGGGACAAACAAAGCCATTATCCTGAAAAACCACGGTTTACTTACTGTTGGTCACTCAGTCGATGAAGCTGCTTGGTGGTTTGTGACAATGGAGCGTTCTTGTCAAGCACAATTATTAGCTGAGGCTGCGGGTAAACCTAGCCCGATTAAACATGAGTATGCAGAGATAGCACATACTCAAGTTGGTTCGCATAATTTAGGTTGGTTTAGCTTTCAACCTTTATACGAGATAATTGTGCGTCAAGAACCGGATTTGCTGGAGTGACAGCCAGCTTTTTTTGTTGGCGCTTGCGTATTCCAACTCCACCCACAACACCAAGCGCCAATAATCCTAAAGTTGTAGAAGATTCGGGGACTTCCTGTGCTTGGATGGCGGCTAGTGCGGTATCTGCGATAAATTGATGCGCCGTGGTAGTTGGGTGAAAATCGTCCCAAAACAAAAACTTAGTTTGGTCGTTTCGGCAGATATCAAACCGAGATAAGCAAGAGTCAGTAACATTATTAAACCCGAATTGCGCTGGAGATGCGATCGCCCGATTAAATAAAGAATTGACATCCACAGGAATAACATTCAGATTGGGATTTTGACTGAAAGCAGCGACAGTTGCTTGCAAGCCAAAATTAAAATTATTGCTTGATTGCGTCAGACTAGCCGGAACTCGATTATCTACAGTAGCGCCTGGAAGCTTGCCTAAATCGGGCAAGTTAAACACTAAAAGATTTCTTGCACCCACACTCACCAGGGTACTTAATGCCTGAGTAATGTTATTAACTGGTATTGATGAGTCGTCGGGATTAGGGAATAGAAAGTCATTAGCACCACCCCACACAACATACAGTGCATTTGGGTCAGCAGTCTGGTTATTAGCCAATAAAGACTGAGCAAATACACCTACTTGTCCTAAAACTCCCGGTAATGGTGCATCTCTCACAACCGCATTACCCAAACCAGACGAAGAACCACCAAAGGCAAAGTTAATACCTTGGCTGGGATTACCATTATTCAAATCGGTGATTAAAGCAGGGTTTAATCCTAACTGATTACCAAAATATTCCAACCACAAAGGGCCATTAGAGAAACGGCCATTAAAGTAAGGCGGACTTGCTGGAAAAGTACCACCCGTGGCATTGAAAACATTACCTGTATCAGATAAGCTATCACCAAATACATAAAGCTGGCTAAAATTCGCAGCCAAAGCTTTCTGCGGCAACACCAAAGATACAACGACAAAACCAGCCGCCAACAATCGTTTTTTCATCTGCTGCGTATCCAGTAAAAAGATATTTGAGAAAAAGGTAAATGTACCGACTGTATTTTTAAATGATGGTTAAAATTTGTAGTTACAGTTCCAAATTTCTGCAATTTTACTGAAAAAGTCGCAGCAGATAAAGACGCAGCAAAATATATTTACTGAATTTTCACGATTTACGAATATTGTATAAAGAAGAATCAGGCAGGCGATCGCTTCACCTTCAAAGCATCAGCAGCCGATACACCCTCGCCTAGCGTGCCAAAATACCATAAAGCCGCCGCCGCCTCAGCACGAGTCACAGGTTTTTTCGGTTGAAATAGCGTCGTATAACCAAATACTCGCCGAATATTTGATTGTTCCGCACTTTGGAAATCTGCCAAAATTGCCCTTAATGCCTTCGGGTCGATTTTCCCAGCATCTTGGAAACCCCAAGTTTGTTGAACTGCATTTAAATTAGCCGTGGGTAAAGCTTGGCGAGTATCCAAAGGCACTTTCCATAAAATCATCTGTTCCCTAGTTAAAGGTGCATCAGGACGAAACAAAACTGTGGTTGTATCTCCTGATAAGGTACTAGGAATTAAACCAGCTTCAGCTAGTCCCTGAATTGCGGCAAAATCTGGGTCTGTTTTTGCTACATCACTAAAAGCAGGTTGCGTACTTTCACTAGCCAAACGTATCTGCTTAGTAGAATTGTTCGGATACATCGCATTATTAGCCGCAACCAACCAACGCGCATAGATTCGGCGGGTGATAATTTTACCAGGTTCAAATAAATTCGTGTTATTTGTATTCGCCTTATTTGCGGGAGATTCCACCGATAACACACCCAAGGCGGCTAAATCTTGGATATGTTGACGTAATTCTTGTGGTACTTTGTTGAGGTCAGCAAATTCTTGAGATACTGCTGTAGTTGCAGTGGTGGTTGAATTATTGGGTGTAGTGTTGAGTTGGGGAGTTGTAGTGTTAGGTGCAACTGGCCCAATAAACTGCGGATCACCAGCTTGGGGAGTATTGTTAGTTGTGGGCTGAGATTGTGCAGTATTGGTACTATTGGGCGCATAATCAATCACGATGCTAGTAGCTGTTTGTGGTTGATTAGGTGCAGGATTTGTCACAGATTGGGGTTGGATAGATACTTTGACTAGCAAATCATTGCGTCGTGCTTCAAAAGTACCTACATCATCAGTTGGCTGTTGTGAAATTTGCCAGTTATTATCTTGCAACTGGCTACGATAAAAGCTGGTAATAAAATTGCTGGGGTCAGAACTCAGCCAACGAGTTGATACTTGATTATTGGAATTACTTGCAGGTGTAACTTCCTGAAGTGTGGCATTAGTATATAAGGGAATCTCTTTGGGAAAATCCGCAGGAAGCTGGACTGTTGTTGTATTTTGCGCTGGTGCTTCGTTTTTACTAGTTTCTCCAAAAACAACTGGGTTGTTTTGCAGTCGAGGATCAGCCGCCAAAGAATTTTCCAGGTTTTTAGCGGCTGGAGTGTTGCTACAAGCTGTTAGGGAAGTAAGTAAAACAGCCAAGCTTAATAAGGCGGCTGGACGTTTGCAAAGAAACACAAGCAGGAATGGATAAATTACGTGTCCTTTTCTACCCTAGCGCAGACTGGCAAAAGTTCACGATTGATTGGAATTTAGATTTCTTAACATCGCACTAGTAACACCTGAGATGTACTCTACAAAGAACACTACTAAAGGAATTGGTAAAGGTATGGGGTGTAAGTATTCAAAACCCTTACACCCCCACAGATAATTTTGGTGCGTAAGTCCTGTTACCTTAAGCCAAAGCGGTTGCAGGTTGTGGCCAGCGTCCTACAGCTTTGCCAACCACAGCCAATTCTTGCATTAACTGGTCAAAACGCTCTGGTGTCAACGATTGTGGCCCGTCAGATAAAGCTTTTTTCGGGTTGGGATGCACTTCAATCATGAGAGAATCAGTACCAGATGCGATCGCAGCCATCGCCATAGCCGGTACAAACTCAGCCCAGCCAACACCATGACTAGGATCAATCATAATCGGCAGGTGTGTGAGTTTTCGCAATACAGGTACTACCGATAAATCTAGGGTGTTGCGGGTGTACTGGCGGTCAAAGGTGCGAATACCGCGCTCACATAAAATTACATTCGGATTTCCCGCCGCCAAAATATACTCAGCCGCCATTAACCACTCTTCAATTGTGGATGACATTCCCCGTTTCAACAGCACCGGCTTGGGTTGTGCGCCGACTTTTTTCAGCAGCGAGAAGTTCTGCATATTTCTCGCCCCTACCTGGACAACATCAGCAATTTCCGCAATTTTATCAAGTTCAGCAGCGTCCATCACTTCAGTGATTATACCCAACCCGCTAACTTCTCGCGCCTTGGCCAGTAAATCCAAAGCACTTTCACCATGTCCTTGAAAAGCATAAGGCGAAGTCCGGGGTTTGTATGCACCGCCGCGTAAAAACTTAGCACCTGCGGCTTTAACTCGCTGTGCTGTTTCCACAATCATTTCTTCGTTTTCTACCGAGCAAGGGCCAGCCACCACCACTAACGGATATTGTTCGCCAAAGACAACTGCACCATCAGGAGTATTCACCACCACTTCTGAAGCTTCGCCATGACGAAATTGACGACTAGCGCGTTTATAAGGCTGTTCTACTCTTAAAACTTGCTCAATCCACGGGCTAATTTCTTGAATTTGTAGGGGATCTAAATCAGCAGTATCACCGACTAAACCAATTACGACTTTGTGTTTACCTATAATTTTTTCTGGCGTTAGTCCCCAGCTAGTTAGTTCCTCGTCAATGCGGTTGATTTCCGCCTCTGGGGAACCAATCTTCATGACTACGATCATCTTAAATTACCTGATTAGTTGAGTGAAATATCAAACGAATAAGCTTAACTATATTGTCGTACTTCTCAGTGTGGCGCGTAATTTTTAATGATGAGAAATTAACATTTATTAGGTGACAGGTGACAGGTTATGAGTTATGGGTTACAGGTTACAGGTTATAGGTTAGAGAGTTAGAAGTCTTTTGCTGTCGGTTACGTTTACTAAACTTATTTCGTCAGACGTGTTAATGGATGTACTTATTCAAAACCCTGACACCGTTCGCCTGACGCTCACGGCGAAGCCCTATACTTTTTCACACCCACACCCAGTCTCCACAGATAATCTTTGTGCGTAAGTCCTATATGTAAAAAAATAAGGCGCTCAGTCTTGGAACTACTGGATATTGGGTGACATCAGATAGTAGATTTCTGGATTAGCAATGTTGAAGTTATATAACTTTAACTTCAACATTTATGCGTAAATTACCCAATACTGAGTTATCTGAATACCTGAGCGCCAATTGTCAGAGGTTCTTTTGTCGAGTTTCGCGCCAAACCGCTACCATACGTCCGAAATTGGTGGAAAACTCACTGATTCCGAGTAAACCTCCTGGTCTTTCTTCATCCCAAGAGGCTGAAAGAACGCCGTAAGTAATGCCTAACACACCTAAACCAAATAGCCCCATATTAACCAGTAAGACGGCAACAGGAGCTATTTTGATCTGGGCTTGTGTCGCTAGTAGATAGCTAACTACTAATGTAGTAATCCCTAACGCTGTGGGGACACCACAAAAAAATGCCACCCGCCGAATCATCCTCTGACTCACCACTTTGGGAATAGCCATTTCTTCTTTTGTCAATGGCGGTTTCTGGCTGGCTGATTCTGTGGAAATATTGGATTTGATGGGATTTTTTTGAACTTTTACAGGTTTTTGGCGTTTTTTGTTCGGTTCAAAAGGCAAACGACTGCGTTCAGATTCTTCAGCAGACATAAGCGATAGTCCCTATCCACGAATACCAAGGCGAGCAATCAAAGCTTGATATTTTTCCCGATTTTCTTGCTGGAGATAAGCCAGCAGGCGTTTACGATGACCAATCAGCTTAAGCAAACCACGGCGGGAAGAGTGGTCTTTTTTGTTTGCTTGGAGGTGTTCGCTGAGGCGGTTAATTCGCTCTGTTAACATTGCGATTTGGACATCAGTCGAACCAGTATCGGTTTCGTGAACTTGGAAGTTGGAAATTATTTCTTGTTTGCGCTGTTGCGTCAGAGCCATGATCTATTTTTCTAGTTTTTCTAAATATATGCAGCAGTCTCCCATAATATCACAGCCATAAAGCTGTATGGGGAATTAGTTGGCAGTGATTATTAATTATGAGTATTTTTGCTAAACTTTTACATTTATTTTAACTCTGGCGATCGCTTGACGTATTTCACTTATATTAGTCGTTGCAAATATCACAATGAATAAATATTTTCCATTGCTGTTTATACTCTTTTGCTTTACTAAACATGATTTCTCTGCCATCTAATACGTAGAGATGTTGTATACAACATCTCTACATTTTGGATAAAAGCTTGCTTGTGGCCTCAAGCTATGCCATATTAATATACATCACTAAATCTATCGAATTACCGTATTTATAGGACATAGCTCAAAAGGTAGTAATAATGACAGTTGCACAGCAAAATACAGCATCCTTAACTATTGGCTTAAATAATTCTCAGAACATTAATCAAAGCCTGTGGCAGCCTGTGTTGATTGGGACAGCGTTTTTTCAGCGATTGTGGTCGCATACTAAAAGCTATGGCATAGTTTTCAAGATTATGTTTTTGACCTTGATGAGTCTAATTTTCCTCAGCATTCATTGGTCATATCGCAAGCTAATCATAGTTCCCGCACTACAAAATGAATTGGATTTGGAGAGTCATCAGTGAGTGAACTAACAAAGCTGCGGGTCATATCTTACTTAGCGCCGAGTTGGTTTGGGTTTTATGAAGCAATTGTGGGTTATGTTGGTCGGATTTTGGGAGTCGAAACCCAACTACAAGCAAGTCAATATGACCCGCTACAAGACCCAACACTCTTAACGAACCAGCTAGATTTAGCGTTTATTTGTGGTTTACCTCTGGTCAGATATAATCAAGTAGCGAAAAATCAACTACAACCAATAGTTGCGCCAGTGCTGGATGCACCACGTTATCAAAACCATCCTGTTTACTTTACGGATGTGATTGTGAATGCCAATAGTCATCTGTATAGTTTTGCAGACTTGGCTGGTAAAACTCTGTGTTACAACGACCTCGGCTCTAATAGTGGCTATAATCTGCTCCGACATCGGTTATTACAAGGTCAACACCCAAAAAACTTTTTTGGACAGACAATAGCATCAGGATTTCACCAGCGTTCGATACGTTGGGTGGTGGATGGGCTTGCAGATTGCGCGGGGATTGATAGTGTAGTTTTGGAACAAGAACTACGAGATTTTCCTGAGTTATCTGAACATTTGCGAGTGATAGAAGTGATTGGCCCATGTCCGATACCGCCTTTAGTCGCTGCACCACATTTAGATAAATCAGTGATTGAGCAGATTCAAGCAGCCTTACTCCGACCTGATGCAGAACTTCAAATTGCTATGACCAAAGTTGGTGTCAAGGGTTTTGCGGCTGTGGATTTATCAGACTATGAGGCGATCGCTACAATCTACAATACTGCAATTCAGGCAGGCTATGAAGTAATTGGTAACTGAGCGATCGCACTGCAACTTAAATCTTTAAATCGCGCAAAGCCAGACGAATTTGCTCTACACGTGTGCGGTTGACACCAAGATCCGATTGTCCGACACGAGACGCAGAACGGATATGAATCACTGATTCATTTTCAGGAAAATAAAACTCCACATCATCAATAAATTTGAAGATGCGACTCTTAGAAAGAGCGTGAATGTAATTATCTGTTTGTTCTATCACCTCTGTTCGAGGAACAACGGTGAGAACCTTGAGTAAGGTTGCGCGTGCTGTATCCCGGTCTACATGATAAGCGATCGGTTCAATGGCGTGTTTTGCATCCGCACCTTGACTTACAACACAGTTTGGCGAACTCGGACAAGCGGTTAGATGACCATGATCAATTCCCAAGCTAGAAGCAGCCCAAACAGGAGTAGGTAGAGTGAAACTACTAGCTAGGGCGATAAATATGACAACAGCCATATTCAACAGATTTCGTTGTGTAACTGCTGTGAGCCAACGCATCATAATCAATCCACTCCTCAAGGTTAAATAACACTTAACTTATACAATACCTTTGCCAATTTACAACGCTCAGTCCTGAGTGCTGAGTGCTGAGTGCTGAGTGCTGAGTAAGAAGAAAGAGGAAGGAAGTACTTCTGCACTATGGTAAAAGCCCCGCCCGATGTTAAGCGGAATCCTATTACCGAGAGAAGGTTGATACCCCACCCCTTGCGATGCCCTGAGCTTGTCGTTCGCGTAGCGTCTCCGGTAGGAGAAGGGTCGAAGTGTGGGTGGTCTTTTTAACTCAGCACTCAGCACTTTTAACTCAGCACTTTTTATGAAGGTGAGTTTATCTATAAACTCCCATTTCTCCAAGGCTGGGCAAAAACAATAAGTCCTAAAAATTCTTTCAAGGTTTCCCGTAAGCATTTTTTCATATATTGCACGCAGTCTCAAGGGTTTGAGCTTCCTAGCTACTTTGTAAGCTAAACGCTTATGTATGAGTCATTTTGCCGTTTTTGCCAAAATTTTTGTAGGCTCTTATTTTGACAAAGGTATTGTATGTAATGGTCGTTTAGATTCTTTCCCTCATACCTCTAAGCGCGCTTAACTGCCTTCAGAATCTTTTGTGTGTGCTAAATAGATGATTTAGCTTTCAGCTTGTTGATTTTATACTTATTAATTTAAGTGGACAAAAGGTAAGCCGGAAAGTTATAAATTTTAGGAAATTGACTTTATAGGATATATTCAATTTTTATCAAATCAGAAATACTGGCGACAGCCCACAAGTTACTTAAGCAATAAATCACACTTTTACACAAGCAAGGTAAGAAAATGTACGGGCTAGTGAACAAAGCAATTCAAGATATGATTTGTGAGTGCCACGGAGAGGATATTTGGGAAACTATTAAATACAAGGCAGGACTGGAAGATATTGACTTTTTTATTGGTATGGATGGTTATTCCGACGATGTTACCTATAGTTTGGTTGAAGCGGCTTGTGAGGTGTTGAGTATGCCTGCACAGGAAATTTTGATAGCTTTTGGAGAATATTGGGTTAACTATACTGCCAAAGAAGGCTATGGAGAACTTTTAGATAGTGCTGGAAGTTCCTTACCCCAGTTTATCGAGAATTTGGATAATCTCCATGCGAGGGTAGGTTTAAGTTTTTCTCAACTTAGTCCCCCATCTTTTGAGTGTGAACACACCAGTGAACAATCTATGAATCTCCACTACCAATCTACTCGGCAAGGATTAGCACCGATGGTGATTGGTTTACTGCATGGATTAGGAAAACGTTTTCATACGGATATAGATATTACCCAAATAAGTTTTCGTGAACAAGGAGATGCTCACGATACCTTTGCTATTAAATACACAGATACGCAATCTGATGACAAATAATGAGGCGATCGCGTTAAGGCAATTCAGTTTTAGTGCTGACCAATTTGCAGCATTGTTTCCCTTCCATCTGGTAATTAATCAAGAAATGCAGATTATCCAGGTGGGTGAGGTACTTCAGAGGATTCTCGAACCGATGACCATCCTCAATAGCTCCCTAGAAGCACATTTCCGCATCAAGCGCCCCAACTGTGCAGTTAGTTTTGAGGCCATTTGTCAACAAACGCGATCGCTGTTTCTTTTGCAATCTCTCCACAAAGATATGCAACTCAAGGGACAGATAGTATGTGTGGAGGAAAACAATCATCTAGTATTTCTTGGTTCTCCCTGGATTACAGATATTACCGCCCTCAAACAACTAGAACTGAGTATTGATGATTTTCCTTTATACGACTCAGTTTCAGATTATCTATTTCTCTTACAAGCCAAAAATTCTGCTCTCACAGATGCCAAAAAACTGACCACGAAACTCACAGAACAACGAGCCGAATTAAGAGCCACAGCTTCACGATTAACAACACTAATTGAAAGTCTGCAAATTGGTGTTTTGTTAGAAGACGAAAACCGCCACGTTGTTGTGACAAATCAAGAATTCTGCGATCTATTTGGTATTTCCCTGCCTCCAGAAGCTTTACAAGGCATGGATTGTCGCCAAGCATCCGAAATGAGCAAACAGCTGTTTGTGGAGCCAGAAAAATTTATCCAGCGTGTACATGAGTTCCTAAATCAAAGAGAGATAGTTGTCAATCAAGAATGGCAACTCCAGGATGGGCGAATTTTTGAACAAGATTATGTACCTATTATTGTTGATGACAAATTTTATGGTCACTTGTGGAAATATCGTGACATCACCCTGAGAAAACAATCAGAAAATGCCCTGAAATTAAGTGAAGAACGGTTAACATTGGCGCTAGATGCTGTAGAAGAAGGGCTTTGGGATTGGAATTTAGCTACTGGAGAAGTTTATCGTAGCTCACGCTGGTACACAATGCTGGGTTATCATCCAGATGAGCTAGAAGACAATATTAAAATTGCCAATGGGTTAATCCATCCAGAAGACCGATTTTTGATGCGACAACGGCTGATAGCTCACCTCAAAGGTCATACGCCTTTTTATGAGGCAGAAGCACGCTTTCTCACTAAATCAGGAAAATGGAAATGGATTTTAGATCGGGGTAAGTTGGTAAATCGAGATTTCCAAGGGAAATTTCTGAGAATGGTGGGAACCCATTTAGATATTACTGAACGCAAAAAGGCAGAAGAAGAGCTACAGCAGCAATACCAACGCGCTCTTTTGCTCAAGCAAATTACGGAAGAAATTCGCCAATCCTTACAATTAGAAAAAATTCTCCAGACAACAGTGACGGAAGTGCAGCGTATTTTGCAAGCCGATCGCGTTTTAATCTTCCAAATGAATCCTGATGGTTCGGGTAAAGTTGTACAAGAGGCAGTAATTTCAGGTTGGTCAGCCACTTTGGATCAGGATATTTACGATCCTTGTTTTTACAAATACCTAGATTTGTATCGTCAGGGAAGGATTAGCGTCATTTCTAATATAGAGCAAGCAGCATTACAACCTTGCCATGTAACATTTTTACAGAGGTTTCAGGTAAAAGCCAATCTGGTTGTCCCAATTTTGGTGCGGGAAGATTTGTGGGGATTATTAATTGCCCATCAGTGCGCTCACCCTAGACAATGGACTGAGTTAGAACTGGATCTCCTCAAACACCTAGCCGATCAAATGGGTATTGCCCTCACCCAAGCACAATTGCTGGCGCAAGAAACTCACCAAGCCAATCTGTTAGCACAGCAAAACAAAGAACTTAGTGTTGCCAAGCAAGCAGCTGAGGCTGCAAATTTGGCCAAGAGTAATTTTCTCGCCACTATGAGTCATGAAATTCGCACTCCCATGAATGCGATCATCGGTATGACGGGATTACTTTTGGATACTCCCCTGAAGCCTGAGCAAATCGATTATGTAGAAACTATCCGTAACAGTGGAGATGCCTTATTAACGATTATCAATGACATCCTCGACTTTTCTAAGATAGAGTCTGGAAATTTAGAGTTGGAAGAACAACCTTTTGACTTGCAAGTTTGCGTGGAGGAAGCCTTAGATTTACTGGCTCCCCAAGCAGCCTTGAAAGGTATCGAATTGATGTACCAATTCCAACCCCATACACCGACTTTAATTATTGGTGATATTACCCGCTTACGCCAAATTCTCTGGAATTTAGTCAGCAATGCAGTGAAATTCACCACAGTTGGAGAAGTCGTTATCACAATCACCGTGCAGCAACAAGTTCACCAGCCAGAAACCACAATTGGAGATCATGTATATTATGAATTTCTGTTTGCGGTGAGTGATACAGGTATAGGAATTGCCAGCGATCGCTTAGATCGACTATTTAAGCCCTTTAGTCAGATAGATGCTTCCATGAATCGGCGTTATGGTGGCACAGGTTTAGGTTTAGCAATTAGCAAGCGCCTGAGCGAGATTATGGGGGGCAGAATGTGGGTAGAAAGTGAAATTGGTCAAGGTTCTACTTTCAATTTCACCCTCACATTGCAAGTTGATCCTTCGGCGATTGATGGTTCTTGCAGTATTTATCCAGAGCTTGTTGGTAAGCGATTACTACTGGCAGCAGATAACGTCAATTTACAGAAATGTTTAACCTGGCAACTTCAGAGCTTGGGAGTCCATGTCCAAGCAATAGAATTAAAGGCTGTTCCCCTGTGTTTAATCAAGCAACAACCAGCCTTTGACCTAGCTATATTGGATATCGATAGCCCCCAGCTGAATATTCAGGAACTGACAGATCAAATTCGAGCTATACCCAAACAAAAAAATCTACCTTTGGTGATGTTGAGTTTTAAAGGTAAGCAAACCTTAGAGGTCAAGCAGGTAGCAACTGAGTTTACGGCCTTTTTGCATAAGCCTGTGCGACAGTACCAGTTACACAATACCCTCTTACAAATTGTCCGTGGGAGTTGGTCTACTCAAAGAATTGATGCTCAAGTTACCATTCCTTCTTACTCCCGCTTACCTACACCACATCTACCCAGAATTAATGACAACTTAGGGCAAAATTTGCCACTGAAGATTCTTTTGGTAGAAGATGTGTTGGTGAATCAAAAAATTGCGCTCAAAATGCTGCATCGGTTGGGTTTTCGGGCTGATGTGGCAAATAATGGACGTGAAGCCCTGGAAGCTTTGCAACGGCAATTCTATGATGTTGTGTTTATGGACATCCAAATGCCGGAAATGGATGGCTGGGAAACTACTATCCGCATTCGTCAGGAATTCTCTCCTCATACTCAACCCTGGATAATTGCGATGACTGCCCATGCTCGCCTAGAAGATCGTCAGGAGTGCTTAAGAGTTGGGATGAATGATTACGTCAGTAAGCCCATTCGTTTAGAGGCGCTGGAAGATGTGCTGAAAAAGTATGATATTCAGCAATATCAAGATGCAGCTTCCTCTGAGCCAATAGATTTACCTGAATCTGCAATAGCCTCCATCACGCCAGAATCTGACGTAGCAGCAGTAATTGACTTAAGTTTTCTGCAAGAGCTAAAAAACATGGCTGGTAGTGATGGTGAGAATTTAGTCGCTGAACTGATCCAAGTCTACTTAGAAGATACTCCAATGAGAATCCAAATAATTCAAGAGGCTATGAAAGTGGGAGACAGAATAAAGTTGCAAAAAGCGGCTCATGCTTTGCGATCGCCTAGTGTGAGTATTGGTGCTGTGAACCTGGGCGATATCTGTGAAACTTTAGAAAATTCTGCCCTAGATCAATCATTAGAGCAAATTTCTGTTCTGGTTCAGCAGTTAGAAAGGGAATATAAAAAGGTCGTTACGACTTTACAAAATCTTTCCACCTGTGACACTCACTCATAAATATACTAATCTCTCTAAAATATGGCTGAAATATCCAATTCTCCCGTAAAAATTTTAGTAATTGATGATGATCGCCTGATCCAACTAGTTTTAAAACAAGCTCTTCAAGCTCAGGGATATGAAGTAATTCTGGCATCTAGTGGAATACAAGGATTAGAACAAGCTCATAAACACTATCCGGCGCTGATCATTTCAGATTGGCAAATGGATGAAATGGATGGCTTAGAACTGTGCCGCAAAATTAAATCGGAACCATCTTTATCATCGACTTTCTTTATTTTGCTCACTTCCCGCAAGGCTGTAGAAGACCGCGTTGAAGGTTTAGATACAGGTGCAGATGATTTCTTGAGTAAACCCATTGATGTGAATGAGCTAAAAGCAAGGGTTAGAGCGGGATTAAGACTATATCAAACAAATCAAGAACTCCAGAAATTAGCTCAAGATTTACAATTGCAAAAACAGCTTTTAGAAACAGAATTAAATGAAGCTGCTGATTATGTTAAGTCTATTCTTCCCAAACCACTATCAGGATTAATTAGTATTAATTCTCGGTTTTTTCCCTGCCGTCAATTAGGCGGAGATTGTTTTGATTATTATTGGTTAGATGAGGATAATTTAGCAATATATTTACTTGATGTTTCTGGTCATGGATTAGCTGCGGCTCTGCCTTCAATTTCTATACATAATTTGTTGCGATCGCAATCTCTACCTCAAACTAATCTCTATAATCCATCTGAAGTTTTTCACAGCTTAAATAAAGTGTTTCAGATGGATAAACAAAATAACCAGTACTTCACTATCTGGTATGGGGTTTTTAACCGAATTTCTTCTCAGCTAACTTATGCTAGTGCAGGCCATCCACCCGCTTTATTATTTTCGCCTACAACTGATTCTGATTTACAAGTACAACAATTAATTACCCCCAACTTGCCTATTGGAATATATGCCGAAAATCAATACTATAATGCTATATGTGATATTCAACTTAGCAGTAAATTGTATGTTTTTAGTGATGGACTTTACGAATTTGAAAAGCCTGATGGCAAAATGTGGAATTTACCCAGCTTTATTGATTTAATGACTGGATGCAATCAGCAAGCATCAACTGAATTAGACTCTATTTTAGAGGCAATTAAAAATGCTACAGGTAGTCAAATATTCACAGATGACTGTTCTTTATTAGAAATCAATTTTGGTAATGAGTAGCTTTTTGAATAAATGCTCATTGATCGGAGAATACTTCAAAAGCCGTTGTTGTACCACTGATATCTAGAATTATTTTAATCTGCTCATTTATTCCACAAAAGTATTAAATTCTGAATCAATCAGGTTGCTTACTCGTTCATTAATTTGTCGGCCTTTTCTACCATCAAAAATCCCACTAGATTTTATAATTTTTACTTTAGAATTCATAATTTGTCGGGTAAATGCTATTTTTAAAATAAGGTATTCAAGAAGTTTAGATATCAGGGATTGTGAAAGAATGGGAAACTATACCTCATGCCCATTATGAATAACAACTAAATATGTCTGTGTTAAAAACTGTCGTTATAACAAGGCAGAAGGCAGATGAGAAAAGGTTTTTAGGCAAGTTTATTGTTTGTTACATACTTCGGTTTATTGGCATCTTTCTATTTACTTAAAAATTTATTTTCTTTTTGAGTAACAGACAGTTTTTATCTCCTACTTCACGAGTATAACTTTAATGTGAAATCGTAGAGTAAACTCAAATTCTGTTGATAACGCAAATCTAGTTCAATTACATCCTCAAAGTTACGGATTTTTGAACAACCATTAACTTGCCATTCACCGCTAATTCCCGGTCTCACATCCAATCTTTGCCAATTGCTCACTTCATATTTTTCTAAACAGGATTGGCCCCGGACTATCAAGTTTAATAGCGATCGCCATCGGGACAAAAAGTAAGGCTGTCACACCCAAGCCAATGAGCGCCCCGCCAAGATTAATAGCTGTAACCTATCACCTAGCCACCACTGCATAAACCTGACTTTGTTTTTCACTATGCCAAACTGCATCTCGATATACTTGCTCAAATAAGGCTCTTTGAGCATGGCTACCACCTATCCGATGCAGTTTTGGTAGTACGATTTTTAATTCAGATTTAGCTTTGGCATAGTCTCCTTTAGCATGAGCAATCATACCTCTAGCTGCTGGAATTGTGACTTCTAACCAATTCTGACGCAAGTATGGATTAATGGTTTGAGTATGTTTTTGCATACTCAAATACATCTCGTCTACCCAGTCAAATTGTCTAGCTTTGGCTAAGGCATAAATGTAGTGCAAGTCTTGAAAGGGTAAAGCATGTTCATTAATGCGAGGAAACAGATAGGTGCTGATATCTTGCCAACGACTACCAACATCAACACCGCGCAACTCTAGTCTGAGCAATAATGCGATCGCTCCTACCTGATCCTTGGGAGATTCTTTTCTGGCTCGACCCCACACATAAGCATCATATAGGGCTAATACTTGTTGGATGTCGCCTCGTTCTAAATAATAAAGCGCCACATGCCACCAATTATGGGTGTACAACATAGAGTTGCAGTTTTCCCAGGTATCTGCCAGACTTTCCATCCAAGCAATACCTTCATCTACTCTGCCTTGAGTTTCCATAACGTGGGCAACTGCATGATGCGCCCAAGGGTCACGGCGATTGATAGCTGTGGCTTTTCGCCCCATTGCTTCGGCTTGTTCTAGTTGATGGCATTGTTCTAAACCAAAGGCCACCATACCGTATAGATAATGGTTGTCTGGATTGGCGCTGAGAACGTTTTGAGCTATTTTGAGTAATCTTTCTTGATCCCCTAAATAGAAGTAGTGATATTGTCCTTGCTGCACCGAAATTAAATCACGCGGATAATTTGCGGCTATTTTTTCGTGTAAGGCGATCGCTTGATCAACTGCTCCCATTGCCCAAGCGGCGATCGCCTGGATATACAATCGTTCTCGTTTGGTGATCCCAAATAATAGCCCTTGCGCCGCTTGTAAATAAGGTCTTGCTTGTTTCCACGCCTGAGCATTTTCTTGCGTCAGATAATAAGCTGCTGTATAGGCATAAAGCATTGCACAACCTGGATCTGCTTTCACACCTTCCAGAATCACAGTTTCAATATCTTTGCCATAACTGAGGGATTGATCTATAAATTGGTTGATAGCTGCGATCGCTGCTGGTGAGTCTGTCGTAACTTCAAGGCCTTGCGCGTCTTTTAACATTGTTTATTCCTGGCTGTATGGTGAGCAAAGAAAGTCAAACAATTTTTGATTTTAAATTTGGATTTGAGATTGATTTCACAGATAAATCTAGTGGTTTCTACCATTCAGAAACCATTGGTAATAGGCTGTTCAATGAGTAAACATCACTAACTCGATAGATTTACCGTATTTATTTTCCGAGTATGTCACAACTACCGTAAAAACTGCAAGGCCATATTGAAAGTTTCTGCACAGCCCTTATGTAACAGGACTTACGCACAAAGATTATCTGTGGAGATTGGGTGTAAGGGTGAAAGGGTTTGGGGTGTAAGGATTTTGAATAAGTACACCCCTACACCCTCATCCAACAATATTCATCCATCTCGCACCATACAGCATTAGTCAGATGGAAGAAGAGCCAGAAATTTCCATCATTGATTTAAATGACCAAGCCCTTCTGGTAGGGAAAAGCTTTGAAAGACTATGAGAATAGGAACCCGGTTAGCAAAACACTGGTGGACACTCGCATTGCGGGGAACACTCGCCATCATATTTGGTTTAGCAGCATTATTTTGGCCAGGAATTACCTTAACAGCCTTGGTATTTTTGTTTGCAGCCTTTGCGCTAGGTGGTGGACTATTATTAGCGATCGCTGGATTTAAAGACCATCTCGGTAACATCCACGGCTGGTTATTGGTAATTGAAGGTGCAATTGGAATTGCAGTGGGAGTTATGGCATTTATTTGGCCGGGAATTACAGCATTAGTTTTGCTTTATTTCATAGCGGCTTGGGCAATTATCACAGGTATATTTGAGATTATTGCAGCCAACCATTTACGCCAAGAAATTGACGATGAATGGTTGCTCATCGCTGCGGGGATTGCATCTCTGGTTTTTGGCGTGCTACTGATTATCTGGCCGATTGCAGGAGCGTTAGTAATTTTATGGATGACGGCTGCTTATGCGATTATGTTTGGTGTTCTGATGTTGCTTTTGGCGTTCAGACTACGTAAGTGGGGTGAAGAACGCCGTTTACTTTGAAGATGTTAATACCAAGTTGCAATCAAAGACAGGAATTACGCACCAAGATTGGGTGTGGGGGTGTAAGGGTGTAAGGGTTTTGAATACTTACACCCTCATACCCCTGCACCCTGTTCTAAAACCTTATTTTTTCGTTTTTTTGCGTAAGTCCTAAAAGATAGTAATTTGGGCTGGGAGTAGGAATAATATTTCTGAACGCAACTTAGTATGAGGACTAATTCGTAACTACCAATACAGGTTGATTTCGATATTTTGCTACCAATTGCTTCCGTAAATTTAAATCCCAAGTTAGGTTATAGTCTCGCTCTAATTCGGCAATTACTAACGGACGTAATACACCAGAAACAGTTACTTGTTCTCCTTGCTTCACTTTTGGTTGTGGCTTGCTGTGGAGTATGAGTAAATCTTCTCCACCAAATAATTTGTCTTCATCTAAGGTATATGCGATCGCACTACTAATATTTTCAACTTCACCAGTTACAGTGAGTTTTTTACCATAATAGGCGCTGGGGTTGGCAGTCAGTTCACCGGGGTTAGGAGATAAAGCTAGTGATTTGGCAACAATTACAGGTTGATCATCATAATCGCTGTAATATTCAGACTGCAAATCTAATTTATAATCTTGATTGATTTTTGCTAAATCAAATCTGCGAACTTGTCCAGTAATTTGCAGGGGTATATCATTTGTACTGGGCAATGTAAAAGGCTTGCCTGTGGCATTAATCACTAAAATATTTTGACTATCAAATAGCTCTTTATCATTAACTGTAAAGCTTGTAGGGCCAATTAATCTAATCGGTTGCGTTCTAATTGTGACAGTTTTACCGATGAGTTCATCTGTTTTATCTGTTACTTCTGCAATTTCGTTGTCTACTACTTCTCGACTAACTTGGTTACGTTGTTGCTGGGGTGTGGCTGGAGTGATAGCCTGTGGTTCGTTATAATTGCAAGCCGGGAGGAATATTGCCATTAATGTAAGCGCGATCGCACCTTTAGCCTGTTTCCAGTGAGTATAAATATTACTTGTATAATTCACAATTAAATATCTCCTTTTTTAAATAGCAAAATTTGATTTAACACCAAATTTTACAGCTAGTTAAACTTAGCAATAAAATAAAATCACGAATTGATTTATATACTGAGATTATATTTTCATCATTGTTTTTTCTTCTATCTTTTGAGCAGTTTTTGTCCTCTAACGTGAGATATAGAAAATAAGAATATGGTTTGCTCCAAACATCTATCTTGTCTCTAGTATCCCTGAATGACGAAATATTTTTGAATTGTCAGTATCTAATGTTGCATTTTATTTCTCTATAAAAAATTTAATTGACAATAAACCCTATCTTTGGGAAGATGTAAAGCTAAATCTGCAAAGATAGATTTTAGTCATTTACTGTTTCACACTCAGTAAGCTCCTCAAGGAAATTCTTGGGAGCTTTATTAATGGCTAATAAAATATATAAAAAAGTAGGCTGAGAAATTCTCAACCTACTATTAATCATCTGCTAGAAACTTATGAAAGAGATTGAGGCTGTTGACCTTTGGAGCAACGGTCAAACCACTCTTGATATTTTTGTTTGTGTGATTCATTGTCACATAAAATAGAGATTCGCACACGTTGACAGCCGTGATTTTTTTCGAGAGCGATCGCATTTAAAATTAAACTAGCAATTTTGGGTGAGCTAAACTCTCCATTCACCGTCAAATCACCAACAAAATTACCAACTGCGCCATCTTCAATTGCAGTTAAGGTAATTTCTGAAATTTCCTCTAATGCTAAATCTATTTCTGCTAGTTGCTTATATTGTGGGCTAACTTGTTCCACAATTAATTTTTCCCGCCGGACAGGTACTTCTACTATCCTCGTTTCAATTTCTTTGCGAACAATTACTTCACCGACTTTATGTATATTAGTATCAACTACTAAATGTTCTTCTAGTAAACGCACAATTTTTTCTTCAGAAAATTCTGCTAAATTAGCTTGTTCCATACTAATATTCTCTAATACAACTTGTGAAAGTTGTTTGGTCATTAGTCATTTGTATTGACTAAGGATAAGGCACAAATGACTAATGACAAAACTGAACACACCTCAACTAATTAGCGTTCTTCAATTGGGAGTCCAGGAGCATTGACATCTAACTCTTCCCGACGTATTGTTTCTTGAGCATCAACGGTATCTTGCTCTACCACTTTTCGGACTCGAACTTCTTCACGGACAAATGCTTCTTTGCGAATGTCAGCAGTTTCTTCGTGAATTTCTACACGCGCAAATTCGCCTTCACGGAAGTCAGCTTCTCCAGGCGCAACAACTCTACCAGCATCATCTGGGGTAATGCGTTCAATGACAACATGCTCTTTTTCCACTGGTACGGAAACTCTAGCAGTTTCAGTTTCGATATGTTTGCCAACAGCAACTTCACCTGTTTTTTGTCTTCTCTTATTAGCAACTAGCCGTTCTTCATATAATCTCAAGGTTTGATGGTCTTGTTCATTTAATCCAAATAAAGAAGGCTCTTGCTCGTAATTATAGGTATCGCGGGTGAAAGTTGGTGTGGTGACTGCTGTTGCTGGAGTAGCTGTAAAACCTGTATCTAATGTTGCAGTAGTATCTAGAGGTGTGGCTGTATCTACAGGGGTGGTACTATATTGGGGATTACGATAAACACCACGTACTCGTTCTTCATAATCGTAATCAACTTGGCGTTCGTCAAATTCTGGTAAGTCTTCTGCTTGCTCTCTGGTCATACCCACAGCATAAACGCGATCGCGCCCATAATCAATACGGCTACGACCTACCGGCAATAATACTTTTTTACCAAAAATCCAGAAACCTAAGTCAACAACTAAATAGCGAAAATGTCCTTCATCATCAACTAAAACATCATTGACTGTACCAATCTTTTCATCATTTCCTTCCGTATATACGCCTAAACCTTTAATATCATTACCTTCCAGAGTATCACGATAGTCTGGATCAAATTCATTTAATTTGTAAAGAGACATTATATTTTTCCTCGGAACTCGTATATCAACTTTCAATTCTTAAGGTAAAAATTTATTCTCTTCTATACATCTTTCTCTCGAATGAAGTACCTTAATTTCAAATTATCGAAAGGGAGATATTTTTCCGCCTCATACTATTTCAATTTATGGATAATACAAATAGAGACATAGAGGCTAAAGAACAAGGTCAAAAGCCCCTACATTTTTTTGAATTTTGTACTTTTAACTAAATAGTTCCTTGACTATCTTTATTATCTACCTGCAACTCACCTGTAGTATTCACATCTAACTCTTCGCGGCGAATTGTGTCTTCAGCTTCTACGGTGTCTCTGTCTACTACCTTTTTAACTCGTACTTCTTCCCGAACAAAGGCTTCTTTGCGAATTTCTGGTGTTTCTTCGTAAACTTCTATAGAACCCATTTGGGATCTAGTATACTGATAAAATAACAGTATGTTTTGTCACTTATGTATTTAAGCAGTTTAACAGATGAAGAGTGGCTAATTATTGAACCATTATTACC
>NZ_JACJRY010000073.1:0-23928 GCF_014697485.1 Anabaena sp. FACHB-83
AAGCTCATTAAACGCAGAGCTTATGGCTTAACTAACTTTAATAGTTTTAGAAGAAGGGTTTTACTAAATTGGTATTTCTGTTGTTAACTTAACATATCTACTCTCGGAGAGCCTAAATTTTTAATCTCCTCATCAGTTTTACCTTGCTCCATTAAAGAACGACATTCCCGAAAACGGTCGGCATCGTCCTCTGTATACGATTCTTTTTCGCCTATTTCACTCAAATGCAAAGTCCGATTGATTTCTTCTGGAGAGAGATTATTAAAAAGTTCATGTGGTTGGTACATAAGAAACTCCTTATTTAGAAAATGTTCCAAAAGGATTTAGCCAGTTAGTATCTTGTTGCGTCTGTTCTGGTACAGCATTGGATACTAGTGATACTTCTTTTGGGCTTCTTTTAGTGTCAATCGTCCCTACGCCCTGAGATAAAGTCTCTCCTAGCAAACCCAATAAGTATTCCTGGTGAAGTTGAAGACGATAAATGCAAGCGCGAATCTGCTGTTCTAAGTCCGGTGATTTTTGCTGCATTGTTTGATAGGCCAAAGGTAGCCAATAACTAGTAATCGCAATCATTACCATATCTTTAGCTGGATAAAGAGTATTTTTTGAGTTTAAATACTTGATTAACATCGCCTCATAACTACTCGTATCGACTCTAGCTCTCAAACGAAATTCAACATCTTGAAGCATTCTACATTCCTCTCACAAATTACTACGACACCTGAATTGATGGAGCAGATGTAAAATTATTTTGATAACGGAACAATCCATATACATCTGTGAACCGTAGGCATAACGCATCTTTTTTCGGTGGCAAGTTAAAAGCTAAACGCACATCCTCTTCTAATTCTGCTGCCCAGGAAATATCCGTATGGCTAAATAAGTTTGTTAACTCTGTCGCTAAGTATTCCGATGTTCCTCCACCAATAATCACTTGTTGCACATCTACAGGAATATTAATACTGAGCCAAATAGATACCTTGTTCCAGTATTCTTTCCGCGATAAACTCACAGCTTCCGTAATTTGCGTTATCTCCTCAGCCTTGAATTCCGCATTTTTGCTCCGAGCCAAGTTTTTAAAGTGCTTTGGTTTAATTGTTGAACCTGATAAATGAACAGCTTTTAACAAATCATGTAATTTCTGTCCTGACGTTCGGCTTTTGATTCTGTCCAACATCCAGGCTAATCCTAACCCTTCCGTCTTTCCTCTTGATATCCCACGCTCAAAAATCACAGATGATATATCCCTAAACCCCATCATTACTACAGCCATGTTCACTCTATTGAAGTCTTGACCGAGCTTTTTACTTTTGGTTAATACCAATCCCCCACCTTCTGGGAGGCACTGAAAACTCATCAGTTTTACACAAAATTGTTGACCTCGGAAGCAGAAATTAAACAAAGCCTTCGTCAAACCCCCTTCTAATCTTTCTCTGTCTTCCCACTCCCCATAAGGTAACAGCAGCCCTAATGACAAATTAAACTTCGTTCCTAGCCCTTCTTTCATCGCTATTGATCCAACTGCTGCTAATGTTTTCGGAATTGCATTCTCATACTTGAGTTCCAAAAAATTCACACTAGCCTCGAAATATTTTTGAGCTAAAAACCCCACTGCATAACATTGTTCATCGTTGTACTCCACCCATGCCTCATTCTCTGGATTCGGCCTACTGATTTGTCTCGATTCATACCCTTTGAGCGAATCTCTCGAAGTCTTCATCAACTCAGGCTCCATACAAAACATTTCTGGCTTTCGTGTCGTCTCCGACAAAATCCGATAAACCATTTTTGTCATTGATGTTCCAGGGTCAAGACTTAACAACAAGTCCACAACTTTTTCTCCTTTTTCGTTTTTCCTATTTATTGATAACTACTATCAATAACTAAACGCTCACTCAACGCTCGACAAAGCAGCCACTCTACAAGGGTTCTAGAATTTATTAAAAATTGTCACATTTTCTTATTTATTTTACTATTTTATGTGTTAAACAAAAATCCCAACATTTAACATATCTGCCTGATTTTCCCCACTTCGTCCCAAAAATTACTTTTTATTCCCTACCTTTTTTATATATTTAACATCATTAACTCTAAATATTATCATCAACTTAATATTTTCCAACAATTCCCAATATTTCCCTGAACTTCTCAGAAGTCTCCCAAATATTCCCAGTATTTTTCATTAATTTTTAAAGCTTTAAGACACTGTAATTGGAGTTTTTCTGACGCACAGTACGCCATATTTGGCGGAAAGTTTTTTGAGTATTTTGTTATATTAGATTAAGTCGGAATTTTTGAGAAAAATATTTTTTGAAGTTGAAGTCTCACCGAAAATTTTCAACTCGGCATCAAATTTATTTTGGTTTGATGTCGAGAGTGAACTGTGACTTCAAAGGTGAACAGTAATCGCTTAAGTAAAGTTATGTAAAACTTCTTCGAGAGGTGAGCGATGCTGACAGCTGCTAACGTGTCATCCGAGATGGCAGTAAACTACTTCATCAAGAATTACTATCACCAAGGAAAGTCCCTTTGGAGTGGGAAAGGTGCTTCCAAGTTAGGATTATCTGGGGCGGTTGACGATGAAGATGCTTTTAAAAATGTGATTGAGGGGCGTACGCCTGATGGTAAGGAACAGTTAAATGCCAGAGTAGTCAAGAAGGGACAAGAAAAAGAACGCAGAGCCGCCCTAGACTGTACATTTTCTGCGCCCAAAAGTGTGAGCTTGATGGCATTGGTGGGAGGGGATACTCGTTTAATCGACGCTCACCATCAAGCATTGAAACAAACCCTAGAACTAATAGAGCAGCGTTACGCCTACACCAGAGTAACCGGTGATAATGGCAGACATAGAGTTAAGACTGGCAACTTGGTGGTAGCCCAGTTTGACCACATCGAAAGTCGGGACTTAGACCCACATCTGCACACCCATTGTTTGCTGATGAATATGACGCAAACACCAGATGGCAAGTGGTTGAGTCTAGGCAATAATGAAATATTCGCCAATAAGAAATTCTTGGGCATGGCATACCAAAGCTATCTGGCGCGTGAAGTGCAGAAGCTAGGGTATGAGATAGAACATCGCTTACACGGGCAATTTGATATAAAAGGCTTTAAAGAAGAAGATAAGATCGCATTTTCCAAACGACGACAACAAATACTTGCTGCTTCTGGGGCTAATTCCACCTGGGCAGAAAGGGAGAAAATCTGGGATCAAACCAGACAACGCAAAGAAAAGTTACCAGAATCAGAGTTAAAAGCATACTGGGAAAAAGAAGCACAGGCGTTAGGGATTACCTTTGTCAAGCCTGGGGAACCACAGGAGAATGTACCAGACAACGACAAGATTTTAACTGGGGTTTTAGATTTGGCGATCGCTCATTGCAATGAGAGGAATGTCGCTTTCAAACTAGAAGACTTAGAAAAATTCATCCTAGAAGAACGTTTAGCCACTGATGTAGCAGCAATTGAGCCACTGGTAAAATCCCACCACGAGTTAATCGGCTTGCCGGGTTTGACTCATCAATTTACGACGATGACAGCAGTACGGCGGGAGTTGGCAACTATTGACTTAATGCAGCAGGGACAAGGTAAAGTCAACGCAATTTCGCACCCGGAAGTGGTTGAAAGCCTGTTACAGAATACGTTACTGAACCAAGGGCAACGCAAAGCGGTAGAATTAGCTACCTTGACCCAAGACCAGTTTATTGCATGGCAGGGAGTAGCTGGTGCTGGTAAGACTTTCGCCCTCAAGGAACTAAAAGCGATCGCTGCCAATTCTGAATACACAATCAAAGGCTTCGCCCCCAGTTCCGCCGCAGCTAAGGTTTTAAGTGAAGAGTTAGGGGTTCAATCCGAAACTGTCGCTAGGTTGTTGGTTTCGGAATCGCCACCAGAAATTGAACCAAATCAAATTTGGATTGTGGATGAGGCTGGGCTACTTAGTGCTAAGAATGCCCAAGCACTTCTACAACGGGCTACTCTTGAGCAAGCGCGATTAATTTTAGTTGGAGATACTCGGCAATTATCAGCCGTGGAAGCTGGTAATCCGTTCAAGTCTTTGCAGCAGGCGGGAATTAAAACTGCACACCTCAATGAATCCTTGCGCCAAAAAGACCCACAGCTAAAATTAGCAGTAGATTTGATTGCTGAAGGTAGAATTAAAGCGGGTTTTGAGCATTTATTAAATAATGGTTCTATAAAAACTGTAGATGCAGAGTCCAAAACAGAGCAGATTGCCAGTGATTATATAGTAGGGACACCAGAACAAAGAGTCAAAACCCTTGTTTTGGCTGGGACGAATGCCGAAAGACTTGCCCTTACCCAAGCCATTCGCTCAAAACTTAAAGATGAAGGGACTTTGGGAGAAACGGCAACTATCACCCAATTGCAGACCAAAAATCTCTCAAAAGTGCAGATGCGGTTTGCCCATAACTTTGTAATTGGCGACGTGATCACGCCGACACGGAACTACAAGCGTCGGGGATTGGAGAAAGGCAAACTTTATGAAATAGTAGGTCAAACTACTGACGGTTTAACTCTTAAAAGTGATGATGGCAAGTGTTTAGAAGTCGATACAGCCTTTGATAAAGCTGTGTACCAGAGGCAAGAGATTGAAATTGGCGTAGGCGATCGCTTGCAATGGAAGAAGAACGATAGACAATTGGGACGACGCAACGGACAAGAATTTACTGTTACGGCGATCGCTCTTGGTACAGCCCAGATTCAATATCTTGATGGTCACACTGAGTCTATCAGCTTAAGAGAAGCCCAGAACCTAGACTATGCCTTGGTAAGTACGACATATAGTAGCCAAGGTAAGACCGCAGACCGTGTGCTAATTTCGGCGGACTTTACGATTGGACAAGAAAGTTTTTATGTTGCGACCAGTCGTGCCAAACATGAACTCAAAATTTATACCGAAGATCCAACGCGATTATTGGAGTTAGCACAGGAATCGAAAGCTAAAGAAAATGCTCTGGAATTGCTACGAACACAGGTTCAATCTGAAAAACCGGAAGTAACTCTCAGTGCTGAGGTTTCTACTTCAGTCAAACAAAACACAGCATCAACTTCAGTTGTACAGCCAACCCTGAAGTCAGCACTATCTAGCGTACCAACACCTTTGGAAGCACCCACACAAACTCCTCTAGTCCCGCCAATACTCAAAGGGACACCAGAAATTTCCCAGGTTTTTGAAAAACCCATACTCAAACCAAAAACATCTGTACCTACTGTTGCATTTTGGACTCCATCTTCTGCACCATGTCCTAACCATATAGACCCAGAACACTGGCAAGAACTAGTAGAAAAAAGTGCGATTCATCCTATGATTGCGGCTTTGAACTTTAAAAGCTTACATCTTGACCCCATAGAACAAGAACATGAGGCTTGGGAATATCTTATATATAGTGACAATATCTCCCGCCGGAATGATGGACGACTCAGGGATGGAGATTTACGGAGATATTCTCACATTGAAGCTGGTGGCTGGTGGTGTCATGCTGGTGTTGATCCGCGTTGCTTCCCCAATTTACAACCAGGAGAAAAGCCGACTGCTAAAATCTGGGGGTGCTACAAACCCAACGCTCCCAGAAATCAAATTGATGAACCAGGGAAACTAATTAAATATGAGCATCCGCCTAAAACTGATTTAAGTATCTTTTTACTAGATATCCCTGATGATCTAGCTGACCGGATCTATAAGAAGCATGGAGTAGAGCCAACCAATAGCGATCGCACTTTGGGATTTTGGTACTGTGTTTGGAGACATAATCTCCCCATCATGATCACGGAAGGAGCGAAGAAGGCCGCCAGTTTGTTAAGCCAGGGTCACGCCGCCATTGGAGTGCCGGGAATTTATGCGGGATATCGCAGTAAAGATTCATTGGGTGAGCCAATCAAACCTATATTACATGATGAGTTAGCTGTTTTTGCCACACCCAACAGACATATTCAGTTTTGCTTCGACTACGAAACTAAGCCCAAAACATTACAAAATGTTGAAATTGCCACATCACGGACTGGACAACTTTTAGAACAGCAGGGTGCAGAAGTTAAAGTTGTTACCCTACCAGGCCCAGATAAAGGAGTGGATGATTTTATCGTCGCTCAAAGCCCTCTCGCATTAGAGAAAGTCATCACTGAAGCGATGAATTTAAAAGATTGGCAACAACGTAAACGTGCCATAGAACCACCTCGCAAGTTGACACCAGAAGAACGTCAACAGCGACTAGCGGTTCACCTTAAACAAGAAACTATCAATGCCACTCAAGATAATTTAGAACTACATCTCCAGCAGATGATCCAAAACTTAGATCAACCAAAGCTGAAGGCTTTATTTATAGAAGTAGGAAAGTATGTTAAAGGCGAAAAATTTACGGGTGAACAAGTCAACGAATTATTCTTTTTAGCTGGTCAAGCTGATTCACCGTTAAGTTTTGAGCAAAGAATGAATACCGTTCGCCAATTAATTAGAGATAACAAAGCCCAACTTATGAATAAGTTAGGACTAAATTTTCAACAAGAAAATTGCAAAGAAAAACATAACAGGTTTAGGCGGTAACATAACTGCGGTAGCGAGAGCGTCCGCCACGAATTGCGAATTGGTATTATCTACCCATTTTTCTAAAAGCAGATGCTGATTCTTTTTGGGTGGCATCTATCTCAAGTTTATGACTTCTACTAACAACAGAATAAACTTTATCAAGTGCTTCTGACTGCTGCCTTGAAAGATTAGGAGATAACTCTCCATCCTCAAGAACTATATCCCCATTTTTAGCCCGAACAACTACACTCTCACCTTGCTGTTCAAAATCAAAACTAGCACTTTTGAAACTTAAAGAACCATCTGGGTTGGTTTGACCAAAAATCTTCAGGAGTGCTTTTATACTTTGTTCAAGTGCTTTAGCTTTAGCATTATCAACAGATTTATTAATGTTAGATTTAACCTCTTGAACACTTTGCTTAATAGTGTTTTTAACACCATTCACCCGCGTGTCTATTTTTTGTTTTAAGTCACTAGCTTGTTTATTTACTTTAGCTCTAAGCTTTGTGACTGCGGGTGTCAGCACATCTTTAATTTTCTCAAATAATTTTTTGGTAGTTTGTTTTAGAGACTTCTCAACCGTTCCTACCCAATTTTGAAGTTTAGTATTTTGAATTGGCGATAAAGACCGTTCATTTATTGCTGAAAGAGCTTTTTGGATATTCTCTATGAATTTTTGTTGTTGCTCTAATGATTTACTCAATTCACTAACTTGAGCAGCTAATTTGGAAACTAATTCAGGTGTCTGTTGGTTTTTTTGAAGTCCGTCAATGATTTTCTGCTGTGCTTCTACTTTAGATTGTAAATCCTGAATTTGTTTTTGGATAGTTTCTACACTATCTGGAGTTTTAACTTGACTTTTCTGTGCTGTTTTCTGGGCTGGAGCTTGCTCTATTGGAGCCAAGCCTAATTTATCAGTTTTAACTTGACCATCTTGAACACGAAAAACTTCTTGTTTTCCAATCTTAATTGAGATTGTCCCCTGAGATTTTTTCGGGTCTGAGATAGCTATCCTAATCTTGTTAACTTGTTCTGGGGTCAGTGTATTTTTGGATGGCTTTTCTCCAATAGCACCTTTGTAGACTTTCTCTCTACCAACATTAATAGTTACATCATCATTAGTTTTTATGTCTTTTGATTTTGCTTTCTGTTGAATCAGTTTAAGTAAAGATTCTAAAATCTCTAGATAGTCTCGTTTGATTTCATTGGCATCTCCATTTTCAATCATAATTTTTACTTCCTTATTTTATATTTGCTTTGATAGAAGCTCAATAATCAAAGATTCCGTAACATTTATCTCTGGCAGAATAACTCCGCCTAGCTTGTCTAGAATCACTCTACCTTCAATTTCGATATAAACCCAATTGCCATCAATTCCTACTTGAATAGCTGCGGCATTTTTTCTTTCACTAGGAACATATCGCTCTAGTTTTCCCTCCCACACTTGAAAAACAGCCTCATCATCAACATCGTTATAAACATCTATAGCCTGGGGAATATAATTGTTGGGCAAAGGTTTATCATCCCAGGCATCAAGTACATTATAAATTTCACAGGGATATTTATGAGCCAAGACTGCTATATCAGATGGAAGTTTAGCAGTAATTTGTTGCCAATCATCATCAGATAGTAGATAATTTGATGCCATATTTTTCTCCGAATTTTTCTCTAAATTAAAGCAGCGATTTCTTCTAGTTGCTCTTTGTTTTCTATCAAAGGTAACAATCTTTGTGCCTCTTCTCGTCGGATTTTCATCTCTTCATTTGCTGGAGTTTGGAGAGTAGATTGAGATGCTAACTTACTTTGAAACTCATACCAAATTTTAATACTCTGGGCTTCCGATTTAATATCTCTTTGGGGAATCTTTATTTTCTCTAAAATCGGCAAACTTATTTGACCACGAGAACGAAATCCTGGACTAATAATTACCGCTTTTCCTTCTGGTAAAGTGTTGAATTGATTAATTTCAAACAGCTTGCGAGTGCTGTTTTGGTCAGAATTAGAAGTACTGGCTCCTCCACTTCCTCCTGAAGAACGAGATCGCTGCTTGTACTTGATTTCAAAATCCCCCAAAAAATTACTAAATCTTTCAGCAGCAATATCATCCTGTGGATTGAAAAATGCCTTGGTAGCACAACCACCAAAAATCGCATTAGTGGTATTCTCCCCATAAGCTTCTTCCAGCATTGATAGGTTTTGTAATCCCAGGATTGAAACTAGCCCATCTTCGCGGTTTTGATTCAGCCAGTCTACCAAGGCAGGTAAATACAGCGTAGGTAGCTCGTCAATTCCCAGCACCAAAGGACAAGTACGTTTACCAGCGACATTTCTACTAACTAATAGATGCAGAATCGAAACTAACAAAGGTGCGATTACATCACGCTTCTCTTTGTTCATTCCGAAAATCACCATCTGCCGACCTTTCAAATCCAAAGGAATATTAGTTTTACCGCAAAAAGCTGCTAATGCTGCGGGAACCATAAATCGACTAAACAAACCACTGGCTGTACCCACAATTGAAGCGGCTGTTTCCGGCGAACCAGCTACAGACACAAACTGTGCAAAGGCTTCTCTGACCATGAAATTCATGTCTTCGGCTTGTTCAATGCGATATACTAATTTAGGCAGCCCCAAGATGGCTTGGCACATCATGATATCTGGGTACTTTGTGCCTTTCGCCAGCATAAATACAGCTTGTACCAGTTGGTCGCCAGCATTCGTAAAAAAATCATTTCCTGAACTGTCAGAGCCAAGTTGAAAGTTCCGGTTTAATGTAATGGCCAACTGACGTGCCATTTCTGAGTCTTCATTGTTCCGCAAAAAATCGATCGGATTTGCAACTGCTGATTCTGGGAAGCCCGGAGCTAACACCGTCACTTTATACCCACGTTCTAGAGCATATCCCGCCAGTGATGGGGCTTGTCCTTTAGATGCAGCTGTGGCTGATTCTTGCTCGGCATACTTGAAATCATAGAGGATTACCGGAAACCCCTGGTCAATTGCCGAACGCAGCAATGGTGTCACCATCGAGAATGATTTCCCACTTCCAGGCCCACCAGCTACTAAAATTCCCCGTTGTGCCTCTGGTAAATATAACGTTCTTTTGTCTTCGGGAATCTGCGTAATTCTTCTTCCCTTCACAATTTCAGTTTTGGTATTTTCAGGAGTTCCCACAAATAAAGACACTCGATTGTGCTTTCTTGCCTGAATTTGCTTGCACCCCAGTTTCCGCGCGGCTGCTTTCTCTGTACTACCTCCCCATCTAGCAGTCGCTAACTTTCCTTTTCCTCCTTTGCCATCAATGTATTTGGCTATAATGATCAGCAAGCCACAAAACAGTATTCCTAGTCCGGCGGGTGATATCAATGCTGATTCTAGTCCTGGGGGAACTAATTGATTTGGGTTAACTGTAGAGGTAGTTTGCGTCATCGCCCTGTCCCCACAATTACTAAGTCATTTTCTTTGACTGGTATCCACGGCACTGGCCCAATAAAGTAGGGTGTGCAGGTCTTAGCCAAAAAAGGCGGACGAGCGCAGATTCTAAAATACAATGCAAAATCTGCTGTTCCTGTTGATTCATTGGTGTTAGTTAAGACAACTTTAAACCCATTACCGTACACAAGTCTGCCAGTTGGCTCTTTGCCATCATTGACCACCGCCAATAATCCATAGCCCCCTTTTACTTGTGGCGAATCTGTACCGGATGCCCAACGTTTACCGTACAATCCGGCATTGGGTGTAAAATCCCCTAACTCCAAATAAGCGCATTTTTTACCTGCTAGACAAGCTTTTGGAACTGTGCTATCGCCTCTGACTACGCTACCAGAAACATAATAGCTATCTCCAACTTTGGCATCTCCCTGTTCAGCTTCCCCAAACACCACCGAAGCAATACCTACAACTGCTTGACCAGAATCTATCGGTTGAGGCATTTTCGCAAATGGTACAAATTTGAGATTCGGAATTTGATTAATGTATGTTTGTTGCCATTTCTGAAAGTTACGGATTGGTGTCCTTTCTAACCCTGGTATAGATTCAGCTGAATAATCCCCTAAATCTATGTCCCCTAATTGTTTTTTCGCTAAATTTGGACGAGTGCGGATACAGTCGTTAATTGTGCCTGATTTACACTTTTGGGGTAAATAACCCGATTCTCCAAACAGTTTCAGTATTGGTTTTACTTGTTTGACTTTTAACTGTCCAAGTCCTGGTATTGCCTTAACTAAGGATTGGGTAGTTTGCCATTTCACGAATCCGACATCTTTCAACGTTGGTTGTTGAGATGTAGATGGGTCAGCAAGGGCAACTTTTGTGATTCCTTCCAGGGTAAAAGACCCCAACTTAAAAGCATCTTCCGCATCTCCTAACATCACCACTTGATCCGATTTTTGCCCTGCATCCCAAGAACGTGACGGATCATAGCCAAATACCGGAATTAGCTTTGGTGGAATTTTGATGAATCCTGCTTGTTGCAGTGCTGGTAAACTATCCCAAGTTACTTTGTCCCAGTCCGGTACTGAAGCTTGATATTTCCCTTGGGTGTATGTTGTCGTTGGTGGTTGTGCAGTAGCTTGTGAATTAATGATTGCGATCGCTCCTACCAACGTGAGTGATTTTAATCGCTGTATCATCAGAGTTTCCCTGCCTCTATTAATTGATTCAATAAATCTGCATTCACTCCCGTTCGGGCGATCGCTGTTTTTCTACTCTCACCCTGTCTGAGCAATTTAATCGCATCTTGAAACTTCTTCCAAGTCGGGGAATTAGGTTTGATTGTGCCTTGTTGTCGCGCTAAGGCTAAACCATAAACGAGGGCATTGGCATCATCCCTCTGTAAAGTTGTACCTGTTGGTTTGGCAGTTCGTCTCACTGTTACCAATTGTTGATTAAGTGCTGCGTTAGCTGGTGCAACAGTTAGCCTCTGTATTGGTGTTTCATCAGCAGATGGCGGTTTTTTAGCCACTACTTGAGTATGGCTGGCAACAGTAAGCGGTTTTTTTGGTGCTACTGCCACAGGTTTGTTGACTACAGGTAAGGGCTTTTCTGAGTCAGGTTTGATAATTAAACTGGTGTATTGTGGTTGACCAGTTGCCGGAATTAGCTTGAATTGATATTGCTTTTGTCCATCATTACCCGTTGTGAGGATAGTAATTTGGGTGTTCCCATCCTGGCTGGATGTTAAATGCGGAAAATTAATTGGCTGTATCTGTCTTAAAAATAAAACTGTTGCTCCTCCATCACAGTCTTGATTAGTCTCTTTAGGACATAAATTGCCATTAGAAGTAAAACTAATTCGGCTGGGATCTCCAATCCATACTTGCTTAATAATTTCACCTGTAGGGATAAAATTAATAGTTACTCCATACCCTTTCCAGATTCGCAACTCTACACCATTTGACTGAATACTTTGGGCATCTTGTGAGTAGATTGTTCTTACGGGAATTGCTAATACTTGTCCAGGATTAATCAGAATTATAGATAAAGAAATTGGCAAGTATCTCCCAACTTTAACAAGATATTTCATAAATTAATCGTTTGATTTACAAATACTTGTACTTCTTTTCCTGCATCAATTACAAAGACTTTATCTTCCGATTCTAGTTGCTGCGTCTGCCGTTGATTATTTAATTGAATATTCCTTACTACTTCGCTTAATGTTCCTTGGGCAAATCCAGCTACCAAATCTTTATTGTCATTAGTGATTACACTTGATGAAAAACCATCATAATTAGTAGTGATTTGGCTAGTAGGTCGATTCTGAAGTTCAGCAGCCTTGGTAACTCCCGCTAAAACAGATGCGAAAATAGTTCTTCCTAAATCACTACCTCTATGTAATTCGGCTTTTAATGATTTACCATTTTTAGATAATATCAGGATTGTTCCTTCAGGAATTAGTTTTTCTTCTGGCTCACCATTTTTGTTAACTAATGCTGAAACTGCTTGTAATTGAATATACTCAGAATTTTTATTTCCCAATATTTGAGCCACAATATAAGAATTTTTGGGTAATATTTCACTCCCTGTAGATGATTTTAATGGCTGCGATAATTTAATTAAATAATTTTGATTTACTTGATTTTCATGATTACGACTCCAAACAATGGGAGTTTCTAATTTTCCTTCTGTGTGAGTACCTACTAAAACACGCTCTTGACCATCATTAATATTTTCTAGGCTAGAATCTTGAGCCTGTTTATCTACTTTCCTTGATGCCATACTAGGTTTTGAGGATGATGTGGGTTTACCAATCCCACCTTCTATTCCTTCTGCACTTTCTAAATCATTAACTGTTGCTGGCAATGTAGTTGTAGTATTTGCACCAAAACTACCAACATTAGCTACAGCCAACCATTGCTGCATAGGATCTACTTTATGCAGGGATGTTGCCGGAACAGTTTTTACTAATGGCTTTGCTTCCGGCTGGGGTTGAGGTCGATAAACTGGTGATGAGCGTTGAACTACTGGAGGTGTATAATTTCTGCGCTCAGGATTTTGAACAATTATTCTTCGTGTTGGTGTGGATGCAACTGTTACTGGTTTGGGTAAGGGAGTAGCAGTAATTTTTATGTCTGGTTTAGCTTTGAGATTCCGCATTTTTTCCATTGCCATACTTTGCCTCGTCAAAGCCAAGGCCGCTTTATCTGTTCCTGATTCATCCTTGACTGTTGCTGCTACTTCTTCAGTTTTTTCTGGCGCTTCGATTTTCTTTGTAGTGGACAATTTCAGCGCGTTCATCGACCCACTAATTACACCACCTATTAGTGCTACGAAAAGCAGTGTTATCCCACTAATTACCGCAACTTTTATCAAGGGATTTTGCGAAGTTGGGCGAGTTGTAGTAACTTCTTCTGGTTCTGGAACTTCGGTTTCATTTACTGCTTCATCAGTCTCAAAAGTAATATTTACCCCATTCATAGCGGCAAAGTCTTGTTTATCTTCTGTGGAATCTTCTACTGTTAAATTATCTTGGATTTTTTCTTCAATAAACTCTTCATTTTTTGACCTTAAACAATCTTCTATTTCTATTGTTGAATCATCTTTTATTTCTGTTATTATCATTTTTCCCCTAGTTCAAAATCTTGAATTTTATAAATTTCTAATCCGGCTTTACGAGCTTGATATGCTATTTTTTGGATATTAGAATATTGTTTAGGTAATCTAGGCGTATCTATTGCTTTTACAAAAATAGTTTTATTAAATGTTATGGGTTCACCAATAACATTACCACCTTTAAAAATAATTAATTCCGCAATCAAATCTATAGTCCATCCTCGACTTTCTTTTAGCTTTCTAGGTTCACCCAGAAAGCTAACTTTGAGGATAGATTGCGTTGAACCTTGAAAAACATCTGGTGGTGTTAGTTTACCCAGTTGCTCAAGAAATGGAGCGCGAAAATCTTCGGATAATGCAAACCCTGTCGCCCAAGTCTTTGTGGTGATTCTGCCTTGTCCTGCTTGTACTCCAGTGTCAAGTTTTAACTTCTCTAAAGGCGATTCCAACTCATTTTGAGGGACAGTATTCCAACTCAATAAACCTGTCATTGTTTGTCCTACAAAATGTGTAATAGCTTGTGAGGATCTCTCGCTACTACTTATGGAAGATACTCTAATAGACTCTCCATCACTTAATTCTACTAATGTTGGGGCTTTGGAGTTAGCTATTCTCCATAAACCAAAAAAGTTTACTAACTCTATCAGTAGTAATAATGTTAGTACAATGGCATTCCCCATTAAAAATATTGGTGTCAAATTTAGTTCTTTTTTTTCTAGTAATCGCATTATCTTTTAGAAATGAGAGGGAACAGGGAACAGGAAACAGGGAATAGGGAATAGGGAATAGGGAATAGGGAGTTCTTAACAGAACATGGAGTATGCAAATTAAATTCATGATTGTATCTTTTTAATAAGAGCAATAATCATTCGACTTTCTTCTTGAAGTAAAAAAATAATCGATTCTATATCTTTTTGCTGAGATAATTCTACTCTCTGGGATAAAATAAGATGCGTTTCTAATTCATTAGTTGACCCTTGAGCAATATTTAGAAATCTGACATACTCAGGGGTTGTTCTTCTTCCATACCCCTCTGCTATGTTAGCTGGAATAGATACCGCAGACCTTCTAATTTGTTGCACCATGCCATATAACTCGTCTTTAGGAAAATTTTTAGTCAAAAAATAACATTTTTCGGCTATATCCATGCCTTTTTGCCAAATTTTTAAGTCTTTAAAATCATTAATTTCTGACATTTAAAAGCCTCTTATTTTACTCTTTTGTTAAGAGTTCCCTGTGATGCACTCTCGCTTGTCGAAGTGTTCCCTGTTCCCTGTTCCCTGTTCCCTCAATGCGTGCATTATCTTCTTGCCAATAAAGATACAGAGAAATTTAGTCCGTTCGTAAAAGCCGTGAATACTGACATCCCTCCACCTATTCCTATTGCTACAGCAAGCAAGGGTGAAAAAACAGCTTGTACTAGTTGTGTCAATAAAGGATTAGTTGACGGCACGTTCACAATTGAACTGGCAACTATGCCAACAATAATTGAATTTGATACTAGCACCAAAGTTAATCCCAACCATCCTGCTAACCAAGCATAAATAGGTTTAGCACCAACAGGCAACAAAGAAAGAACTAGGAATATAGGTGCTACATGAGCTACTAATAAAAAAGATAGCTGAACAATATACGCAAAACCTAGTGATAATCCCGACAAGATAACAAAAACCACACCTTGTATAGCATTGTTTACTATTTCTCCAGTAGCATCAAGAGGATTCCATCTGACAGAACCAGCACTTCCATTTAATCCTCTTTGTTGTCTGATTTTTATAGCTTGTTCTTCAGCCTTCTTAGTTTCTCTGTCAATACATTCTTGACGTGGATTTGTTGTGTTCTGTTGAGCATCAATTTTTGATGTTGGTAATGTGTCGCATGAGGCAATTTTTGTTTGCGCTGCTAGAACAAAACTTTGGTCTGCATTAACAATACGTATAGCGTTTCTCAGAGTAACCCCATTTTTGGTTATCGACAGAATCTTGCTATTCAGGTGTATTGTCGTGTTGTTTAGTCCTACCGCCAGTGTAGTCGTCATCGCCCCATTGTTGGAAAGCATCAAAATTACTAGTAGAGGGAAGACCATTTCACTAACAACATTAGTCGAAAACCCTTCATCGCTAATTTGTCTATACCAACCTAGTGACCAAAATGCGACCAAAACTACAGCAATTAACATCGAAACAGCCACGATTGCTAAATAAACTGGGCTTTGCCCTGCTGCAAAATCTACCCAATCTTGCTTGAACGCATTGAGAGCTAACCTTGCACCATCTTCAGCCCCTTTAACAACGTCTCCAGAAATTGTCACTCCTGTATTTTGTCCAGGTTGTTGTCCGCTCGATTGAGCCAATACAAAAGGTATAAACAAGTTGCTTTGCTCCAATTCAAAATTATTAGGGAATTTTCCATTTTGAAGGCAAAAAAATGATTATTCTCGCCAAAAAACATCTAAAGCAGCCAGATTACTAATAATTGCTCTGCGAGTAGCGGCTGATTCTGCCTGTTTTTTCTTCTCCTCTTCACTCATTTGTCCAGATATATCAGCCAGATTCATATTTGTACTTGCCAGGAGTTGTGTTTGTCTTTGGGATTCGCCATGAGTCGCTCTTGCAAGCATGGCAACTTGCAAGTTTTGAATAGCCATTTTTTTGAGAATATCTTGAGTCACAACATCATTCTGAACAGTTTCTGCTTGTTCTAAAGAATCCGTTACAGCAGTATTACTAATTTCTGCTTCTCCAGCTTGATTTTTCTGTCCATCAATCCCCAAAACTGCTTGGGATTGTGCGCGAGTGTATGCTTGATGCACTTCCCTCTCTGCATTTTCTCCTTGAACTTCTGGCGGAGTATTAATTAAATCTGTATCTTCTTGAGCCGAAACAGCGTCATTAACATCATCTCCTGTTTTATATGGGTCTTTGTTACCATCTTTGATTGCTTTATCGATGGCTTTTCCTATTTCTTTATTAATACTTCCCCACTTGATGCTGAATTTTTTAAAGTCAATATCAATGTATTTCCTTGCTGTTGTTAAATACTCTTGTCCTTTTATGTATAAATCTAAAGTCTTTTCCAGAAATGTTTCTTCACGTTTTTTTACTGGATTCGGTACATCATCAGATTCAACAGTATCGACTACAACGGCATTAGGATCTGATGTTTGGGCTTTTACTGGAAGATTGAGACTAATTAAGAAGATTTGGGAGACTAAGAGGATCTTCAGCATCGGCTGCTTGATAGGTCTCATATAAATCCTTCAAAAGTACTCTAAATGGTGTTTTTGAACAATAAGAAGAAACTAAAGCTTCTTTTTTCACAGTGTCTATAGATATGGCTGTTACATCTAATGGTGGTGGTGCAAACTCACCAACAGAAGATAGAGTTTTGAAAAATGGACTATCATAATTATCCACATTAGGAGGGATTAAATAATCCGGTTTTGTTTTGATAATTACATAACCTGCATCCTTTCTGAATTCAGATGTTATCCCTGGCTGATTTAGCTTTGGATTGGCTACATTTTCATATTTCAAACGCCTCAGACTATAACTGAAATAAACAGAAGTTTTCCCATGAGCTAAACCAACTTGGCATTCTGTTTCTCTTTCAGCAATAAACTTCTGATATTTCTCTTGGTTATATTTCCAAACTTGAAAACTCCCTATAGATACAACTCCTGCTAATATTGCTAATAAGATTTTGTTTTGAATAAGTGTGGATAGACTTTTCATAGTGGCTTACCCTGCTTAATGCAATCGACATAATACTTAGAAAATTCTGCTACCCATTCAAACTTATTTTTGTAACGTTCTTTAAACAGATCGCGTGTCGCTTGTTCTTCCCTGCTATTGGCGACTAAAGCCAGCAAAGGATAGGACGGATAATAGCGACATCTGATGTATTTGTTGTTGTAATCTAGTAGCCATAATGTGTATAGCTGTTGAACGTTAGGAGTAAATGTTTCGTTTTTGTCGATGATTTCTCTGGGAATACCCAACAAATCCGAAAAACTACCAGATGCCCCTGGAACGATTCGCCCAATCAGTCTCAGTGGCATATTTTGTAATATCTGCTCTCCGGCTTCTGACTTGGCAATAGAGATTACATCCTGGGCTGCAAGGATAATTCTGCATCCTGATTTCCGTGCCGTCGCACATTTACGCCCTACTAGTCGAGATAACGCCGGAAAACGTAGGAGTACACTGGCTTCGTCCATGAAAAACACGCTGTTGGGCGAAGATAAGGATTGGCGAGAAGCTGCGATGTAAGCCGACATCCCAAACACCTCTGCATCTTTACCTGATTGCAAGTTAGTCAAAGCAAAGGTGATCAGCTTGCTGTCAGTTTCAAAAGTTGAAGGTTTACAAATTGCATCTCCAATGGAACTAGCCCGCCAATACTGGAACCGTAGCCGAATATAGTTTAGGGCTTTATCTACATTCTCATCCTCATACCCCAAATCAATATGGTCTGTAGAGAAAAACTGCTCCAGATCAACTAGAGTCGCGGTGTTCGCCCAAGCTTCAGACCCTAAACCTCCTTGCTTTGCCGACTCAAAGCGTTGTTGAATATCAGGGTCATCGTAAAATGCCTTTGTCCCCAGTGGAATTAACGATTCAATTGTTTGAGCCAGAAAACCATCAAACTGTTGTGAACCTAAAACTAGCTGTAAAACTATTAAGTTGACATCATTGCGGTGTGCTTTAACTCTATCTTCCCTTTGTTCCAACGGGATTTTCGATAAATCTAATGGTTGAACAAGATTGTTCGACTGCTTAGAAATATCAAAGTAGAAACCATTGTAGTAGGGCGTGAAATCTCCAAACGTTCCTGAGCCGTCGTCGTTAGGCAGGTCAATCATTAGTATTGACATCCCCATTGCCAAACACTCAGCAATAATTGAGGATACCAGAACTGATTTACCAGAACCAGTTGTCCCAATTACCATCATGTTTTTAGTTCGGGACAAATCAATGCTCACGGGTGAATGTCCCTCATCGGCAATTAGTTCAAATCCTTGCTGATCTGCACCAGATGTTTGCACCGCCGGCGTTAAACCAATTACCTCACTGGCAAAAAATGATGTTCTCCTGTTATATGGACTTGTTAGTTGTGGTCTTTGCCTCAACAGCAAGGTTTCTACCCAAATCAGCCATGTATATTGCATCTCACGGCTTAATTCCGCCGGTTGGTTCACATAACCTGAAATCAACCTGCAAGCATCGTCTATTTCTTCTGGTGTATCCCGGTAAACCAATACTATGAGTGCGACATTTTCTGGCACATCACCTGTATATAATTGCTTTTGAGCATTTACTGACCATTCAGTATTAATCTGTGATGCTACGTCGATGGTTTTTTTACTGGCACTCATCTGGGCATTTCGAGATCGCCTTGTGATTAGCTGCTGGGTTAACCTAACTATTTTCTGGTCAGCTGGGCTAATCTCTGTAATTATCTCGATATCATAAATAACATCCCTGGCGAATATATTCCACAGAAATCGCACTTGCGCCGTTGTCGAGACAAACGCCTCTGGTTTTTGTGTGAGCGTTAACACTCCCACATATTTCTGACCCTTTTTTGGCGTGGAAATACATACCCATTTGCGATCTGCAAATGGAATCCCATTATTTAACAACACGGATGTTATGTGAGCCGCATCTATATATTGCCTTGGTGATGGCAAAGACTCATGGAATTCTTCTGCCAGCATTCCATCACTAAAAACCAAAGTATGGGGAACTTTTACTGGTTTTGCTCCTACCTGAAATGATAAATCCTGCCACAATTCCTTTTCAGATTTCGGCGTTGGATTTAAACCCATTTCGGACAAAATTTGTTGATGTCGGAGGGAGACATTTATCGCTTTCTCCAGAACTTGCATCAAGCTTTTCCTTGTCAGTTCTGTCGCTCCTGTCGGTGTAAATCTTCTTTGGAGAAAATTCGATAAGTTGACTATTGCTCTATCAACTGCATCCCCCGCTTCTGTTCCCCCTGGTTTTACGGTGAATGTTGCGTAAACATTTAGAGTTATATTTTTTCGCTTTTTCTGTCTTGTTAATTGTTGGAGCCGCGATACACTCCCCCAATCTAAAAACTCACTTTCATCATTTACTGGATTACTTAAACGATGGCGAAAATGTTCTATTACTTCTTCCTCATTACAGAATGAACTCCAGCGAAATGTATAGCGTTCCCCTTGAGCGAATTCTTTGCAACCATTCTCGAAGGCTTGAGCGATCTGTTCTACTTTTTCATCTGAATTAAATAATGGGTGAATGCCCCTACAGCTATAACCAAATACTAGCTGCAAAGTATTGTTAGTCTCTCCTACTTGCTTTTTACTTAACAAATAAGCCCCTATTGTATATCCTCCTTTCTTCAATCTCACCAAGGTTGTCAGGTCTAGCAAGTCTTCAAAAGGATTTAGTTTTTGGCTTTTAGTTTTACTTTTTTTTAATGCCATACACCAACTTTTTTTGTCCCGGCTTTTCTTTTTTCTATTGGGGAAGAATATCTTATATACCCTCTTGTCCAAAATGGCACATTCGGAAAAATTCTCGACCAAAATAAATATGGTCTTTTCCCCGATAGAATTATGGCTGTCACAGCGAACCAAATGCCAACTAGAATGCTCCATATCATTCCCGCACCTAGTGGAAATGCTAAGAAAAATCCTAATCCAAATGACAACATAGAAATTGCAAATTGGAATCCCGTAAAAATTCCGATTTGGGCATTCTTTCCTAATGATTGATTGACCTGCTTGATTTCTTTTTTCATCTAAACCTCCCAGGAGAATTTTCGCTTACTTACGTACAAGCTGGTGTCAAATTTGCAAACAAAATATTTTGCGCGATGAACAATACCAATGTTACGAAAAAAATTCCAATCGGCTGTTGTACTATTTGCGTTATTTCTTGCCCGTCTCCTAATGCGTTCACTACTTTTACACCAGAAGCAACAAAGTAGATGAAAAGAATCACTGTGATTGTGGCATTTATCACTGCTGGAAGCGCACTTATAGCTGCATTAGCAGTCCCAGAAGATGTTCCCCCAAACATACACGTTAAGGCTATCTGTGCTGGGTCAAACAATCCGAATGCCTGGGCTGGTATTGCTTGTAATACCAGAATCAAAGCTGTGCCAACTGCATAAATATGATGCTGGTATTTCCGCCCTAATCTACCTAAAGCTTTTACCAAATTTTGAGTATTAGATGTCAAGCTAATTTCTCCTTTTATCCAGATTTTGACCTTTTTTAGATTCAGGATTTAAGATTTGTTATTCAATTTTGAATTTTGACTTGATTCTCTTTTTGATGCCCTTTTTTTGAATTCTTCCTCTATCTCAGCCAAAGTATGTTCTCTGGCCAACGCCCGAATTTCTTGAAGTACCGGAATATGGTATTCACGCAATTTCGCATATCCATTGATTCCACCCGTTTTAGGATGAGTGAACCTCTCAAAACTTGGCTCGTATTTGCGAGCAATATTGATGTATTCCAGCAGTTGCCTAGCGGTAACTGCTGGAACCATTCTAGAAGCAACTTGCGGTCTTGTTAGTTCTTTTTCGATAGGACAAACCTCCCGCTTCCATCTGTTCCGCGAATCTCTTAGAGTTTATTGCATATAGAAATACCCGCTTTTTAGTTAGCGGGAAAGGGGCATTTGCCATGAACTAAAATTATTTATAAGTCAGAAGCAACTATTTTCTTCCCTTGACTTGACCATTTCTCATCTAGAAGACTACAAGCCACAAGAACCACATTTTGAGGGTTGCGATGTTTTTTTCCATCCCTACACCAGCAGCGAACTGTGTAATCACTTTCGTATCCGAGAACAGAAGCAAGTTGCTGATAGCTTAGTCCCCATTTTTTCTTAAACTCTATTGGGTGCATAGTATTTATTTAGATACTTGCATGATTTATTTAATATTTATAGCATAATTTGTCATTACAATATTATTTTCAGCAGTTAAAAGATATTTATTTTAATAGTTTTTTATCCTAATTATTTATAGAATAATATTGACTATTCCATAGCAAATGTTCTTGATTTATAATCTAAATAATCCATTTTTATTAATCAAATATGTCTAATATAGATTCTCACTTTTTTCAACCTTCTCCCCCCCAACATCGAACTGTTGAAGAAGACGAAAATCTGGAATTATTAGCTAATCGTCTCAATCCCACTGCGGAACAAATTACTGAATGGCTACAGTCTCCACAAATTAGGCAATGGCTTAATCAGCAAATGATGGGGATTCCCGGTAATCTTAAATTAGAAGCCGTTAACATTTTGATCAACAAAATTATTCAAGTTTCAGATAAAGATCATCGAGTCGAATTCGCTAATGCAAATGCAGCTATTGGTGTTGATGTTTTACGCTGGAATTTGTGGGCTTTTTACCGCTTGCCTTATGCTCGTGGGTATCAAGCTCCAGATTGTGGTTATACGTTGAAGCTGCATTTGGAGCAAAAAGCTGCTTCTCAAAACTAAGCTTGATAGCGATCACTTTCGACCCCCAAGCGATCGCTCCATAATAGCTTATTAAGTACATTTGTACTGATTAGTAACATTATATTTTATAATACAACCATGCTATCGCAAGCCAGAGTAGAGGAAATTTGTCTTGGACAAGTTATTCGCCTGTCACCAGGCGAAATCCAAGATTTTCAAATCACGCCAGAACAACTTCGCCAATTACTTGATGAAGGGTTAGTTCATCCCCAGTCTTCTTACAACAATCGACCCACAATTGAGGGTTTTATGCGGTTTTATGAGGCAATCGAACCGTTTGTTCGCCAAGATTCAGATATTCAAGTTGTATTTCGTGGGCATTTAAGTAGAAGCTTAGGAATCAATGAATGTTCTAATATTCAACTTGTAATCGAATCATTCGACGACAAATCAAATCCACACCTTATATTATTCTTATTGCTAGTTTAGTTTTATTATTTATTGCTATTACAGTAGATTCACTCCATTTTGAGGGTGATGGAACTCATAGCTTATTAGAAGGTATTCCTAAATTTTTGAGTGGGCTGAATGTCGCGCTTTATTTTTGGTTTGTCTGCTATCGAGAAGTACTACACTCCTTGCAGTCTGCTAAAAGTGACAACTCTTACCGCTAACTGCAAGCAGTGTGCGTTACTACCCAAACATTTTCACTTTCATAAAAGTCCCCTCGTTGCTCTAATCTAAAATCACCCAGCAACAATCCCAACCATACCTCTACCATCGGCATTTTCAATTTCTGTTGTAGTAAAGTCAGTGTTATTTCACTTTTAGTCTGTTCCAAATACACCGCGATCGCCCTAGTCCATTTTTGGACATCCTCATCCCCTGCCAACCGATGAACATCCTCTACAGTCTGAATTTCTAGCATTGTCAAGACATTTTGTTTCTCGACCGGAGCCGCTACTGAATCAATGCTAGTCGTAGGATAAGTGAAATGGTGTGGCCCATGCGGTCTAAAGGTCTGCTGTGGTGGTTCTTCGATTAAGTCATCCAAATCTAGCTGCATGGTTGTTCTTACCAAACCAGCAAATAGATCAGTCCCGATCACTGGCCCCTCAGTATCATTCTGAGCTTGTACATCCTCCAGTAACAACCCAGCACGAGACAGAAGAATATCTGCGATTTGATAAAACGCTGCGGCTGCGGTTGATAACTGCGCTTCGGTTGGTAAATCCTCTAGTTCCTTATCCAAACATTCCCACACTGGCGCTAGTGTTGATGTCGGTGGAGCAACTGAAATCTCTTCTAAAATTTCCCAAATAGTTAGCTGACGATACGTGGTCAAGTCGCTTCGCTCCAATTCAAAATTAAAAATTCAAAATTCAAAATTAAAGACAATTAGTGGGAGCTTGTACCCAAATTTATTAAATTCAAAAAAATTCTTCTTCCTACGTGAATTTTGCATTTTGAATTCAAAAAAGGTCATGGTTCAGGGTGCAGTGGGCAAGGTCTTACTGGACAATGAGTTGGGCTGATCTCAAACATATCCTTATATTGATACAACGAAATACCATATTGTTTGGCAAATGCTTGCAACACCTGGTCTGTATAAGCGCGTATCTTGCCAGCCGTCAATCCAAAGCAGTGGATTGGCTCTAGACGGCAGATCGGCTTTTGCCCCAGCCATAGTTCTGCACCCAAGGCGTGCAAGGGCTTATCCCCTGTTTCTTTATACAAGTACAACACAGCGAAATATGTTGCGGGTGGCTCAACGGCGATCGCTTCAATTTGCCCAGAATCATCTTTGTTGCGGTTGCGGTAGAAGGAACGGCGATTGTGACAAACCTTTGGATTCCAGCAGCC
>NZ_JACJRY010000074.1:0-21066 GCF_014697485.1 Anabaena sp. FACHB-83
AAGCTCATTAAACGCAGAGCTTATGGCTTAACTAACTTTAATAGTTTTAGAAGAAGGGTTTTACTAAATTGGTATTTCTGTTGTTAACTTAACATATCTACTCTCGGAGAGCCAAAACTGCTTGCTTTAGTGGTAGTCAATGGTTTTGTGGCAATCGCCAAGCTGCTCGCTACATTATCGATTTCCATAGTCAAAAAAATGCCTTAACCTTGTACTACAGGCAGATTAAATATGCAGATGAGTCTTATTTTCAGACTATACTTGCTAATGCGCTTCATCTGAAGCTAAAAAATGACCGTCTCAGATATATTGATTGGTCAAATGGAGGTTGTCATCCAAAAACATTACTGATGGAAGACTTGCCAAATCTACTGAAATCATCTGCTCATTTTGCTCGGAAATTTGACATTGATATAGATAGTAATATTCTGAATGAACTGGATAGAATTACATCCTAGTATTTTTACATCTCTGCAAAAACTCTGTTCTATTTTTACAAAAATTATGTCTTTACTGCGGATTTTGCATTTAGTTGGCTCTGCATACGATGATTTTTACTGTGATTTGTCACGCCTTTATGCTCAAGATTGTTTAACAGCAACAGCAGAGCGATCGCGCTACGATTTTCAGATTGCATACATCACACCCGATGGTTTGTGGCGATTTCCTCAATCTCTCAGCTTAGATGATATTGCTGTTGCCAAACCGATGACTTTGTTTGCAGCGATCGAATTGATTACTGCACAAAACATTGACCTGGTGTTACCACAAATGTTTTGTCTTCCGGGAATGACTCATTACCGCGCTTTATTTGACGTACTGAAAATTCCTTACATCGGTAATACTCCAGATGTGATGGCGATCGCATCCCACAAAGCCAAAGCCAAAGCAATTGTCGCGGCGGCTGGGGTAAAAGTACCGCGTGGTGAACTCCTCCGCCCAGGAGACAAACCGACAATTTCACCGCCAGCAGTTGTTAAACCTGCAACTTCGGATAATTCTTTAGGTATAGCCTTAGTCAAAGATGTGGCTGAATATGATGCTGCATTGAAACAAGCTTTTGAATACGCTTCTGAGGTTATTGTCGAAGAATTTATCGAACTCGGACGCGAAGTTAGATGTGGCATTTTGGTGAAAGATGGGGAACTAATCGGTTTACCTTTAGAAGAGTATTTGGTAGACTCCCAGAAAAAACCCATCCGTAACTATGATGATAAACTCCGCAAAAACGATGATGGTAACTTGTATCTAACCGCCAAAGACAATATCACAGCCTGGATTGTTGATACTCACGACCCCATCACCACAAAAGTTCAGCAAGTGGCTAAAAAATGCCATCAAGCTTTGGGTTGTCGCCACTACAGTTTATTTGATTTCCGCATTGATCCCCAGGGAGAACCTTGGTTTTTAGAAGCAGGTTTATATTGTTCTTTTGCTACTAAAAGTGTAATTCCCTGTATGGCAAAAGCATCAGGCATTTCTTTAAATCAGTTATTCATGACCAGTATTAATGAAGCTTTGACAAGTTCAAACTCATCTAAATTACATTCGTCCTTGGTCTTGAGTCATTAAAAACAACCCTCTCCCCTGCTCCCCTGCACCCGGTCGCCGAGCGAAGTCGAGGTGCTGCTCCCCCTGCGCTCTTCACGCTCAGTCTTGTGCTGAACACAATCTCATCTCTCCTGTTCTGCGGCGCTGCGTTCTCGTGCCAAGCTATCAATAGCATCACCCAAGGCGGTAGTCAGACTTTTGCGTGTTTGAGCGTGACTTTCTTGTTCAGTTTTCAAGGCTTGTAAAAGGCGATCGCGTTCTTTAATCGCTGCAATCAATTTTGTCTGCAATTCTTCCAGCGTTTGGATTTGAGTAATTTCAGCTTGAATGGCTTCAACTGCTTTACCATCAGCCAGTGTTGCGGCTTCAATACCTTGGAGTTTGTGAATATTGGCTTTGAGAGATGCGATCGTTTGTTGGAATAAATGCGCGTCTGTCCGGCGTTGTTCTGCTTCTGTGTTGTAGAGTTTGCGCCATTTTTCCGCACTTTCCCAAGCCGACTCTAAATCAAGCCTTTGTTCTGCTAATTGGCGTTTGAGTGCTTGAATTTCAGCTAACCACTGCTGTGTTAAAGATGTACTTTCACTCATGTTTCTCATCTGGATTGTATTTGTATAGTGTCAGTTGTAACTGCATCCTGATTATCTGTCACTCTTAATAAGTAACCACGCAAAATTAATTACAGTCATTGCGAGCGAAGCGAAGCAATCCCAGCCCTTGCGATTGCTTCATTTCGCTTCGCTCCATTCGCAATGACTTTGTGTAATTAATTATGTTTAACTACTTATTGGATATGTATCTGCCATCTAATTTATAAATGGTAAGGGTTATAGCGTTTCTTGCTCTAGTGAGGTATGAAGAAGAATAATGAACCGCAAATGGACGCAGATAAATTTGTACCTTAGTAGACTAGTAAACACTATATGTCTAATCAATTTAGTAAAAATTAATTCCCTAGATAGAAGTAATCCCAAAAATCAGCGATCGCATCTCTATGACTTTGGCTCATCGGCTGCTTTCAATCCTTGCTCAAATTCATCAATAGCTTGAATTGAATCTGAAATTGTCAGACATTGTTCTAGCAAAGAAATATCTAATTCTGGCAGTATTTCACTTTGAGAGAGAGGTTCATACCCATAAGTCTCAGGGTAAACAGTGGCTTGCTCTTCCTGAGAATTGTCTCGTAAATGATATAACTTAAACTGATTTCTTTCCCAAAACCAGACTTCTGCAACTCCTAATCTACGGTAGATTTCTAGTTTGCTCACACTACCACTTGTCAAAACTACTTCTATTGCTAAATCTGGTACTTTTTTCTCTTCGCCTATACAATAACATTCGTCTGGTTCTGCACCAGCTTTTCTGGCTTTATTTTTAAAAGTAGAACTTCCCATCGGTACAAACCGAATGCGCTTGCTATAGAAAAAACGCTCTAACAACATCCCTAAATTCGTTTTGATTTTTTCATGTCTGATTGACGGTGACACGATTTCTAATATTCCATCTAAATAATTAACACGGTAATGAGAGTTATTTTCTAGTTTCGCCAATAGCGATTCATAACTGTCCCAACTCACACCACTACTGATAAACTTTTCTTCTGGGTCTTTACTATGACCTAATTCTGGCTCATCAATTAGTTCTTTCAGGCTGCTGACCATTGTCATTTCTCCTGTTAATTTTTATATGGTAGATTGGTTGGAGCGATCGCACAACTCAACATTTGATAATCTTGGCATGGTTAAGTTACACTGAGTTTCATCTAACCTACATTTATTTATTTTACTAAGTGTGGGAAATATGGAATTTCTAGCTGATATCGAAGTTGAAGTGGAGTTTGTTATTCAGCATTCTCGTAATTTGCGGAATATCGTGGTCAAGCACTTTGAGTTACCGGGGGTGAATTTTAGGGTAACTCCTAATTCGACAATTGGCGGTTGTTCAATCGAAGCACTCGATATTCCACCAAGAGCTAATCATCCAGATGGTAAACCTCGCTATGATTTGTTAAACTTCCGACTGACGACAAAGTTAGACTGTTCTAATTTTCAAAGTGGGCAGAAAGTTTTGGTTGAAAAGCTGCAATTTTATTAATTTTGGTATCGCACAACTCAACTTTGATAAGCTTGGCATTGTTGGGTTACACTACAGAATTTTTAGCTAGATGTTTAATCTGAGTTGCAAATCAAGTCAATGATTCCTACAAAGTACAAAAGTAAACTTTCACGTTTAATGTCATACCCTATTAGTGCTGGAATATTATCAGAAGCACTATCAGATACACCTCAATTCGACTACCTTAGCGTTGCTTTTTCTGATTCCTGCCAAGAACCAGCTAAGATTAAAAATCCTGCGAAAATTTTGAGTATTAACTATGGATATTCCTTGGTTAGCTTGACTAGCTCTAATAAATTCATAGAGTCTGGCTGGTATGAACCGAAGTGGTCAATTACTGTTTATCCAGTACCGCGAACTTGCGTGAGTGTGGTAAAAAGCCAGTTGATAGAAACAGGATTGGAAAAAATGAAGCAATGGTTAAATCAGTATAAGGATGCTACTGGCAAAGTTGGTAGATGTCGATTACAGTTTTTCTATGACTTAGAAACAAATGTGCTGAGTTTTAGTGAAGATGAAAGTCTCTCTGGGTAAATTGACTTTTTGTTGTATTAGCCTAATAGCAGGAATCTAAAAAGCTAGTAAGTTAGGTGAATTGATAGCATAACCCAACATTTAAAAATATTTTTTTTGAAAAAATCTCAGTAAGGGCGTAGCCTTCGCCCTTACCTGTAGGGAATAAGAAGCTAGTAAATTAGCTGGAGAGATAACGATAAAATCCATTGTAATTATTAACTACGCTGCCAGATTTTAATGGTTTTATCTAAGCTGGCACTGACTAACATATCACCAGAAGTTGTGAAGGCTAGGGATGTGACTATATTGCTATGTCCGGTAAATGTGCCTAGCAATTCTCCGGTGTTGAAATGCCAGAGTTTAATGGTTTTATCTGCACTACCACTGGCGATAATTTGCTCATCTGGACTGAGGGCGATCGCATATACTCGATCAGTATGACCTTTGAGGGTGCGAATTAATCTCCCTGTCTCTAAATGCCAGATTTTAATTGTCTGATCCCAGCTACCGCTAATTAACCACTGTCCATCAATACTAATAGTTAGGGAACGCACAATGTGAGAATGTCCGGTTAAGCTGTGCAGTGGTTCGATTTCTTGCAGGGTGCTACATTCTGAAAGTTGGGCTGTTTTCCAGACTTTAATTTTGCGGTAACTCCCAGTCACCAGGGTTTTGCCGTCGGGACTCAAGGCCAGGGCATGGGCGGCTGTATCATCTAAAGATAGAGCGATCGCTACCTGACGCTGCATTAAATCCCAAAACAGAACTTTTCGATCATCGCCACCAGTGGCTACCATCCGCCCATCTGGGGTAAAGGCGGTACAGCGCACTACACCATTATGTTTGTGCAGGATATCAATCAATTCTGGTGCGCCGACGTGCCAAATTTTCACTGTCGAATCTGCACCAACACTGACTAATGTATGACCATCGGGGCTGAAAGATATAGAGTTTACATCATCCACTAACCCTGATGCTATCCAAGGCGCTTCGGATAATGTATCAATTAATTCTCCTTTGCTTAAATCCCAGAGTTTGGTTTCGCCGCGACTCCCACTAGCTAAAATCGGGGTGACATTGCCATTGTGACAACGGGAAGCAAAATCAAGGCAATAAATCCCTCTAGTATGACCTTTTAATGTTTGCCAAAATTCCCAATCACCAATGATTTCTTTTTGGGGATGATCTGATGAGACAATTTGAATGCTTTCGGCGATCGCTTGCTCTTCAACTGTTGGCAATATATCTTTTTTAGTAGTCTTTTTCGCTGTGAGTGACTCTAAATACCAACTTAATCCCCCTGCATATAACAGGCTACTAGGAGTCACATAAGATTTAGTTTCCGAGAGTTCCAGTTGATTACTCGGCAAAAACCCAGCAATTACAGCGTGCTTTTCATAGCCTAATTTGCCATTAGAAGGATAAAACAGACACAAGAAAATTAAAACTTGGTGGTTGCGTAAGTCATCTTGAGTGACTGTCCACCTAATTTTATCTTTCTTGATACCGTTAAAACTTTCGCCATCGGCAGCATAAACTAACACGCTGTGTTTTGGACTATCAGCTAGGCAGTATGTAAATTTACTTTCGCTGCGTAAATTGCCTTCATCATCTAACACCATATTTTGAATAGTGTCTTGGGGCAACTTTTTCACTATCTTACCCAGCCGTTCCGCCATCACTTGTTCAACAATTTGCTCGCGCAAAAGATAATCTTGTGCTTGTTGTTGAAAGTGTTTGGGATAAGGAATCACCCAATCAGGCGGTTCGGGATATTCTGGCGGGATGGGCGGCGGATTTTTGGCGATAATTTCGGCTTGTTGGCGTGATAATTCTTGGATTTTTGCCAATGAATCACCCCAAAACGCCATAATTTCGCTGTGACAACCTTTAACTTGACTGTCCAGTAAAGATAGGTCGTAAGTTTTAGGTTTTTTAATACGTTGAAGGAAATCAGCTTGCTGGGCTTGAAGTAAGCTAATCCAATCCATCTGCATTCCAGCGATACAATTTTGCATACCTACGGTAAGCTATACCAACGTAATTACTCAAGTTTATAACTTCTAGTAAAATAAAAATTCGGTAATCTTCGCAGTCTAACAGAACACATTTATGGAGATGTATCTGTAAAGTTCAGTGTGTAAAGATCACTCAAATCTCAGCATAATGATCCAATTGATACCACCTTGGGATCAGCAAGCTTCTTTGAGATTTTGCAAAAAGACTTTTAGTCAAAACTTGCTCCTAAAATCTCAAATCGGTATTGGGTATGAGTTAGATAGAGTTCTATGATGTCCAATAATTCTATCGGAACTAGAGAAGAAGATACTGTTTTCTAGAAACAGTAATCTTAACCAAGACTAGTATGATTTAAGCAGAACTCGCAGGTTATTGGCAGAGTTTTGGGCATTTTGGTTGATGATAGCTATTTTTACTAAATTAGAGAGATTATGCTCTAAAAGTGGCAGAAATATTTTCCACAATTGTGTATACTAACGAGCCGCAAAAAGGCTTGAGACAATAGGAGTTTAGGAAACAGAATGATGATTGCGATCGCTGGTTTCTAGCTGTTTAATTTTCATCTGTAAATCAAATTCTTCATGACTGACTATTGTTTCTAAATTGGCTATTCTTTGCTCTAATAGTTCTAATTGCTGTGGTTGCAAAGCACCAGCAGGCGATTTTTTCTCATCATTCCGCCAAATAGCGATCGTTCCGGCTGTAGCACTACCAAGAGCAGCTAAAGGTAACAACGCTCCACTTCTCGTCACAGCCGAAAGCGGAATACAAACTGTTAAAATACACACTGTGATTCCCCAAATTCTCGTGGTAGATATTACTCTGATATCTTGCGATGTGTTGGTCATCTGTCGTTCTCTATATAGAGTTACTTGCTAGAATCGCACGATCGCCAGCAAAAATACCTCCTACGATGGGATTAAGTAAAAATACTCTACTGCATTTTAAGTATTAAAAATAACTCCAATATAAAAGTAGGTTGGGTGGAGCGATAGCGAAATCCAACAAGATGAAGATATAGCAGTCCTATTTGATGTGTGAATAACGGAGACAGAGGAGACAGGGGAGACAAGGGGGACAAGGAAGACAAGGAAGACAAGGTAGAGATGTTTGTCAATCATTGAGGATACATACTGAGTTGCGGTTTCATCTCAGCCTCAAGAATGTTCACAATTTGATACAATCCCTGGAGCAGAAGTAATTTAGTAGTTCCGCAATTCGTTATGACAAGTGAATCATATATTTTTCTGGCTGGGGCAAGTCGTGGTGTTGGCAGAGAAATCGCCAACTGTTTAACAGCACAACAACTCAAAGTCAAAGCACTGTTGAGAACTGAAACGGCTGCGGCTGAATTACAAGCAACGGGTGTGAAGACAATTTTGGGTGATGCGATGAATGTTAGTGATGTGGAAGCAGCTATGCTCACTAATGAACCCATCCACACTGTTATTAGTACTATTGGCGGTTTACCGACAGATACAGAAAAACCAGATTACCCGGCGAATAAAAATCTCATTGATGCAGCTATCAAAGCCAAAGTCCAAAAATTTATTTTAGTGACTTCCATTGGGACTGGTAATAGTGTTGGTGCATTATCTCCCCAAGCATTGGCGGCGCTGCAATCAGTTTTAGTCGAAAAAGACAAAGCTGAACAATATTTAATTGCCAGTGGACTCACATATACTATTATTCGTCCTGGTGGATTGAAAACAGAACCAGCCACAGGTAATGGCGTTTTAACTGAGGACACACGCATTGTTGGCAGTATCCATCGTGCGGATGTGGCGCAATTAGTTTGTCGTTGTTTCAATAACAATCGCACCAATAATAAAATTTTGTCAGCAGTAGACAAAAATATGCTATTCGGACAAATAGAATTTGCCCCATTTAGTTTAGATTAGGGAATCGGCAAGATAGCGTCAGAAATTGATATGCTAAAAACCGAGACCAGTGAAGCAAAGCAGAAATAATATTAGAAAATCTTACCTCCTGCTTCCTGCCTTACTTCGGCTACGCTCAGTAACCTCCTGCCTTCATAATCATTTTTGCAAACAATGCCTGCGCCTACTATCACTCCAACGATCGCCTCTTTTCCCTTGACTGCCGTAGTCGGTCAAGAAGCGATAAAATTAGCCTTGCTGTTAGCAGCAGTCGATCCTGGTTTGGGAGGAGTGGCGATCGCAGGTCGTCGCGGTACGGCAAAATCTGTCATGGCGCGTGCTATTCACGCCTTACTCCCGCCAATTGAAGTTGTTCCTGATTCGATTAGCAACTGTGATCCCACCCGCCCCGAAGAATGGGACGATTTACTGTTAGCCGAATACGCCGAGAAAGATATTCAGGATATCCCTACACAAATCATTCCTGCGCCCTTTGTCCAGATTCCTCTCGGTGTTACAGAAGACCGACTTTTAGGTTCTGTAGATGTGGAACAATCGGTGAAGCAAGGAGATACAGTTTTTCAGCCTGGGTTACTCGCCTCTGCTAACCGGGGTGTGCTGTATGTAGACGAAATCAATTTATTAGATGACCAAATTTCCAATCAACTTTTAACAGTATTATCTGAAGGTCGCAACCAAATTGAGCGCGAAGGTATTAGTGTTCAACATCCTTGCAGAGCATTATTTATTGCTACCTACAACCCCGAAGAAGGCGCACTACGGGAACATTTACTGGATAGAATTGCGATCGCCCTCTCGGCTGATGGTGTACTCGGTTTAGATCAACGAGTAGAAGCAGTAGAACAAGCGATCGCATTTTCCAAATCTCCCCAAGAATTTCTTCAGCAGTACAGCGAAGACCTCGACGGACTGAAAACCCAAATCATCCTGGCGCGGGAATGGTTAAAGGAAGTCACCATCACCCACGACCAAATCGCTTACTTAGTTAATGAAGCCATTCGCGGTGGTGTCCAAGGACACCGCGCTGAATTATTTGCTGTGCGCGTCGCCAAAGCCGCCGCCGCCTTAGAAGGACGCACCACCGTTAACGCCGATGATTTACGTCGCGCTGTTGAGTTAGTAATTATACCAAGGGCAACTGTAGTCCAAACACCACCGCCCGACCAACCACCACCTCCACCTCCTCCACCACCACCACAAAACCAGGACGAGTCAGAACAAGACCAACAAGAGGAAGAGGAAGACAAAGAAGAAGACCAACCCGAAGAACCAGAAAACCAAGAACCACCAAGCATCCCCGAAGAATTTATCTTTGACCCAGAAGGTGTAATTCTGGATGAAAGCGTGCTGTATTTTGCCCAAATGTCCCAACGTCAAGGTAAATCTGGAAGTCGCAGCTTAATTTTCTCCGAAGACCGGGGACGTTACGTCAAACCGATGTTACCCAAAGGCAAAGTCCGGCGCATCGCCGTAGATGCTACCCTGCGAGCTGCTGCACCTTATCAAAAAGCACGGCGTGAGCGACAACCAAACAGAAAAGTAATTGTTGAGCAAGGTGATATTCGCTCAAAACGCTTGGTTCGCAAAGCCGGGGCATTGGTAGTATTTGTAGTAGATGCTTCTGGCTCGATGGCTTTGAACCGGATGCAGTCAGCTAAAGGTGCAGTTATGCAACTGTTAACTGAGGCTTACCAAAACCGTGACCAAGTAGCCTTGATTCCTTTCCGGGGAGAACAGGCGGAAGTGTTATTACCCCCAACACGTTCTATCGCTTTAGCAAAAAACCGTTTAGAAAGATTACCTTGTGGTGGCGGTTCACCCTTGGCGCATGGTTTGACCCAAGCTGTACGTGTTGGTTTGAACGCCCAGATGAGTGGCGATATTGGGCAAGTTGTAGTGGTAGCCATCACTGATGGCCGGGGTAATATTCCGTTAGGGCGTTCTTTAGGCGAACCCCAGGAACCAGGAGAAAAACCGGATATTAAAGGCGAGTTATTAGAAATTGCTGGCAGATTTCGGGCTTTGGGAATGCAACTATTGGTAATTGATACGGAAAGTAAATTTGTTTCCACCGGCTTTGCCAAAGAACTAGCCCAAACAGCCGGAGGTAAATATTATCATTTACCGAAAGCCACAGATAAAGCCATTGCCGCCATGACCAGAGGTGCGATCGCTGATCTAAAATCACGGTAGTTAGTCAATGATCAATGGTCAATAGTTATTGGTCATTGGTCATTTGTAACTGTCTTTCTGCACCCTGACTCAGCACTTTTTAAACCTATGGTTCAGTCTTCTAATCAACGCCTAACTGTGGAAGAGTTTCTCGCACTTCCTGAAGGTGATGTTACATACGAACTTATTGATGGTCAAGCTGTTCCGAAATATAAAAATGATGAAATGTCACCAAAATTTTTTCATGGTGCGACGACTGGCGCTTTATTTATAATATTGTCTATATGGGCAGAGAAAAAAGGCCGGGTTGTAGTTGAGTGGGCAATCAAATTAACCCGAAATCAACAAGATTGGATACCTATACCTGATTTGACATATATTTCTTACAACCGCCTTGCTGCTGATTGGTTGCAAGATGAAGCTTGTCCGGTTGCGCCCGAATTAGTGATTGAAATTATCTCACCCGGACAAACTTTTGGAGACATGGCCGAAAAAGCCACAGATTATCTCAACGCAGGTGTTTCGCGTGTTTGGGTAGTCGATACAAAAGCCAGAACTATCACTGTATTTGTCCCAGCTTCCTTACCTATCACGTATCGCCATCATCAATTAATTACTGATGACTTGTTACCAGAGTTGGAAATTAGCCCTAACGTTATCTTTCAACGTGCAGGCTTAAATTCCTAAAATTTATTTGAATAGATGAAATTCTTTTGAGAGACTGCACCCTGATTTATATGCCCATGACAACTACTACTAAACATCTAGAGTAATATAGTGTTTCCTCATCTGCATTTATCCTCTTCAATTGGCGGTTAAATCTATATGGCTGTACTTCACCAGTGTAGGGATAGCGATAAGTGGTTGGGCAAGATTAAATTTATGTGTTGAGGTAGAGAATATTTAACAGGAAAACAATGTTATTAATTAATCTTGTCTAAGTACTTAAATCCAGAACTTGGTTTATTAGTTAGAAGCGATCGGAGTTATAGAGTTTTCCTGTCAGTAATTTGGTAGTAGCAAACATCAAGACCCTGAAGCTACAGCTTGAGGCTGCAAATAATTAATCAAATCATTAATGCCCTTTTGCAGATACCGTGTCACAGTCATAGGACTAGTACCAATGTTCTTAGCGGCATCTTTGCGTGAAAGTTCTTTTAAGAAGACCATTTCTACTGCCATCCGGGGTTTATCTTCTAGCATATTAATTGCCCCTTGGAGTTGTTGGCGTTCTTCTTCTTGTTGCTGCATCACCGCAGAACGAGGACAAGGTAATGCTTCACCTAAAGTAATTTGACAATCAACATAGTGAACTGCTGTCGCATCCAAACTCAAAGGCATCCGATTTTGGGCAGCTAACTTTGTCTCTTGCCATTCTTGTACAGAAACCTTCAGTATCTTAGCAATTTCTGAATCTTTGGGAGGACGACCTAAAGATAATGCTAATTCTTTGCGAATTTTTTGGCCTTCATTGTACAATTCTTGCCAACGACGAGGAATTTTTAACAGTGTACTGCGATCGCGCAAGAAATGTAGCATCTCGCCACGAATATATGGTACAGCAAAGGAACTAAACGCATATCCTTGACTGGGATCAAAACGCTCAATTGCTCTAATTAAACCAAAATAACCGATTTGCTCTAAATCTTCATAAGGTTCATTACATTGATGGCTAAATTTATGAGCCATCTTTCGCACTAAGCCAGTATGTAACTGTACAAGTTGATTACGAAGTTTAATTGAGGGGTTCTGGTGGTATAAGTGTAATAACTCTATCCCATCAATTCGCATAGAAGACTCAATTGCTGCCATATCAATTCCTTTGTATTAACTCCTTTTCCTAGAAAAACGGAGTTGCGTATATAGTTCTTCAAAGCTGTAATTATTTTCCTTAGACCACGCTGATTAAACCATCGTCGTTCCACTGAACTTAATTCGGCTCTATCTCTGGTATTCAGTGTTTTTACGCATGATTTTCCTAACTCAGTTGTTGCAGGTGATTAGTGTTTTATCTATGAACTTGCTGAGTTAATTAATATTTATTTTTTGTAGCAAACCTAGATATTTTTGTAGTTAAATGCTGGACTTATCCAGAAATATTTAGCCATAGTCGGCAATATCCCAAAAATCAGCAGTTGAAATTTTTGATTTAACTATATTTCTCCTGAAAAATAAAAATATTGCAAAATATTAAAATTAATATTTATCTCACAAATTGTTGATTACAAAAACTAATGAAATTCCTCAAACCTAACCACAGCTAAGTTTGTAAACTGAAGTCTCATCAACAATTGCTTCCGGATTCTGAATTTCGACGGCTGAATTATTTTGTAACAATGATGCAGGCTAAGGTTAAGCACAAAATCCCCTAGCTGATAAATGAAAATCTTGGTAAGAATAGGAATATACAGAACTTTTTTGCGCGAAAAACTCAAGTATGAGCAATACAAGTAACTTTCGTGAAGCTATCCGAGACGCTAGAACCCAAGCCCTCATCGGCCCCAATGTCATCGCCAATGCCTTACCTTACGTTGGTGGTGGTCTTGTTCTAACTGCCTTGGGAACCTACGGTGGTTTAGGCGTTATCCGTACTAACCCTGAAATTTTCTTCCCGACCTTTATTGGTGCGGTAATTTTAGAATTAATTCTGTTCTTCGTTGCCCAAAATGTTGCGGAAAAAGGCAATAAGGGTATTGCCCTGCCTTTATTGGCAACCTATAGCCTTTTGTCTGGTTATACTCTCAGTGGTTTAGTATTTGTCGCCTTAAGAACCCAAGGTGTTGGTATTCAAGGCATCGGGTTAGCCGCCCTTGGTTGCGGTGTCACCTTTATTGTTGCCCGTCAAGTTGGTTCAAATTTGTCTGAACAAGACGGAATGGCTTTGACAAAAACCATCAGTCTCGGTGTTATCGCTTTGGTGGTTGTTTGTGCAGTCCAATTTCTCTTTGCTTTGTTTGGTGTTTATACCCCAACTTGGCTAGAAATCGGCATTTCTGGTTTAGGCGTATTTTTGTTTGTGGGCGTATCCGTCGTAGACTTCTATATCCTGCCCCGTACTTACCGCAACGACCAATACTTACCTGCGGCTTTGTCGATGTATTTGACTTACATCAACCTGTTTGTCTTTATCTTACGGTTGCTGATTGCCCTCAATGGCCGCGATTAACTCACGATAAATAGAAAAATTTAATAAATTTTTAACCGTGGTGCAAAATTACTAGCCACGGTTTTTTCATTGCTATGCAATGTAAATATTTGGTCACAGCAAAAGAATTGACTCAACTGTCGCTAAAATCAAAAAAACAAATAAAATCTAAAGAGCAAACTTAGAAAATCCATCCAAGTAGCTCTAAATTTAGCAAGCACTATGGAAGTCTTAGAACTCAAACGCGAAATCGAAACGTTGTCTAGCCGCCTGGGTAAAACCCAGGACTATCTTTGACGTACCTGCACTGACAGCGAAAATTCACGACTTAGAACAAATTTCAGCACAGCCAGAATTTTGGGAAAATCAATCGGAAGCCCAAAAAACGCTGCAAGAACTTAACGAACTCAAATCCCACTTGGATACTTACAACCAGTGGCGAGCCAGTTTAGAAGATACTAAAGCAGTGGTGGAACTGTTGGAGTTAGAAACCGACGAGTCCCTACTGCAAGAAGCGGAATCTACTATCACTAAGCTCAACCGTGACCTCGACCAGTGGGAGTTACAACAGCTACTTTCTGGCCCTTATGATGCGGAAGGGGCTGTGTTGACAATTAACGCTGGTGCGGGGGGTACAGATGCTCAAGATTGGGCATTTATGCTACTGCGGATGTACACCCGTTGGGCAGAAGCACATGGTTATAAAGTAGCACTCAGTGAAGAATCTGAGGGTGATGAAGCTGGGATTAAATCAGCAACCCTCGAAATTACTGGGCGTTACGCTTATGGCTATCTGCGGTCAGAAACAGGCACACATCGCTTAGTGCGGATTTCACCTTTTAATGCTAACGGCAAACGGCAAACTAGTTTTGCTGGGGTGGAAGTCATGCCCCAAATAGATAATTCTGTGCAGTTGGATATTCCAGAAAAAGATTTGGAAGTTACCACATCCAGGGCTGGTGGTAAAGGTGGACAGAACGTTAACAAAGTAGAAACGGCAGTCCGAATTGTGCATTTACCCACTGGTCTGGCTGTGCGCTGTACAGAAGAGCGATCGCAGCTGCAAAATAAAGAAAAAGCCCTCGCCCGTCTCAAAGCCAAGCTGTTAGTTATCGCCCGTGAACAAAAGGCGCAAGAAATTGCCCAAATTCGTGGTGATATGGTGGAAGCTTCCTGGGGTAATCAAATTCGCAACTACGTATTTCATCCTTACCAGATGGTAAAGGATTTGCGTACCAATTCCGAAACAACTGCGATCGCTGATGTGATGAACGGCGACCTCGATATGTTCATCCAAGCCTACCTGCGGCAAGAAAATCAGCTAGTAGATAGTAGTTCTGGTTAATGAACTGTTGGGGGTAAGAATTTGGGGGTGTAGGGGTGTAAGGGTGTAAGGGTGTAAGGGTTTTGTTCTCTCACCCTTTTACACCTTATCCAACTTAAATTAGTCCGCGCAGGCGGACTTTGTTTGTATAGCCACGAATTCCATTCGCTGGGGCTAGTGTTCTAAATAAACTGTTACATTTATATATAAAAGAGTTGGTTACGAAATCATTATGAGTGACTCTCCCTCAACGGAACCCCAACCAAGCTACGTCAAACTTGCGATGCGGAATATGGTACGCAAGGGCGGTACTTCCATAAAACATTTTTTGTTATCGACTGTGGGGCTATTAGCTGTTTTAATTGGTCTTGCTTACCTGACCCGTTAAAGGCCAAGCAAAATCCTGCATTGCTGAGGAGTGTTTGTACTTGGTACAAGTTGAACTAAATTTACAAGATATTTTTTCTGATTCTTCCCCCGAATTGGCTGTCAATGTTGAGGCGGAAACTTGGGAGAATTGGTTTCATCGCTGGTTAGAAAATCTTCAATCTGATTTACCACCAGCGCCAAGCTATGAAATAGGGCTGCGTTTAACAGACGATGCAGAAATTCAATCATTAAATGCTCAATATCGACATCAAGATAAACCTACAGATGTGTTAGCCTTCGCTGCATTAGAAACGGATTTTCCAGACTATGCGGAAATGGAGGATGAACCTGTGTATTTAGGTGATATTGTGATTTCGGTAACTACCGCCCAACGCCAAGCCCAACAACAAGGGCATAGTTTATTAACTGAGTTAACTTGGTTAGCCGCGCATGGGCTGTTACACCTTTTGGGCTGGGATCATCCTGATGATGAGAGTTTAATGCAAATGCTAAAGCAGCAGGTAATATTACTGGAGACAGTGGGTATTGATATTGACATAGAATATTAAAGTTTTTATGTCTGTCGATGTTAATTTTTAGGCATCCTTTTATAATACTCGTGTAGAAAATTGCCGAAAAGTTGATTGGATGAGTACAATCAGCAAAAATTCCCAGTTGACCTAAACATATTGTTCTATTTTTTAGCTTATGTCCCAACAAGTTTCTCCTCCACCGCCAAACAAGTTATCATCACTGATCACTAAGGAAAGGGAATTTTCGTGGCAAGTTGCTGCTAATTTATTTGTGAGCTTTAAGTATGCTTGGGCTGGTATTACTTACAGTTTTCAGACTCAACGCAATTTTCGGATTCATGTGAGTTTTTGTGCTTTGGCGATCGCATTAAGCATATTCTTGCATTTGTCACCTGTGGAAATCGCTGTCATTGGGATTACTAGCGGCTTAGTTCTCGCACTCGAACTACTCAACACTGCGATCGAATCTTTGGTAGATTTAACAGTCAAGCAGACCTACCACGAATTAGCCAAAGTAGCTAAAGACTGTGCGGCGGGTGCGGTGCTTGTTTCTGCTTTAGTCGCTATCTTAGTAGCTTGTACCTTATTGCTACCGCCATTAATCATATTAATTATGTCCAAGTTTTAAGTTTAGATATTAGTCAAACTTATCCATAAAAATTTCTCAACCTTGAATGACATAATTACTGACGCTGACGGCTAGAATCTGGTAATGATCACCAGGAGTCTAGGCCGTGATTGTAGTCATTGATAATTACGACAGTTTTACATACAATTTGGTGCAGTATTTAGGAGAACTAGCAGCAGAGTTTCCCATAGCATCAGACATTCAAGTTTTTCGCAACGATAAAATTACCATCGCAGAAATCCAAGATTTACAACCCGACCTTGTGGTAATTTCACCTGGGCCTGGCCGCCCAGAAGATGCGGGTATATCGCTGGATTTGATTGAAAAACTCGGCCCAAGCTTGCCAATTTTAGGTGTGTGCTTGGGGCATCAAAGTATTGGTCAAGTATTTGGTGGTAAAATCGTCTCTGCTCCAGAGTTAATGCACGGCAAAACTTCCCAGGTAACACACACTGATGTGGGAGTTTTTCAAGGAATAGAAAATCCTATGACCGCCACCAGATATCATAGTTTGGTGATTGACCGCGAAACTTGCCCCGAAGTGTTAGAAATCACGGCTTGGGTTGAAGATGGCACAATTATGGGAGTGCGCCATCGGAACTATCCTCACATCCAAGGAGTCCAGTTTCACCCAGAAAGTGTGCTAACTTCTTCAGGAAAACAGTTATTGCGAAACTTTCTGGAACAATTACCGACGAGAGAGTGATTAATGAAACGGCGACAATTGATGGGCTATGCTGGGGCGGGGTTAGTCACAGCTTTAGTTTCTACTTTAGGTTCTCACTCTGAAGCTGACGCACAGTCTGGCGGTTTATCAGTTCAGTGGTTGGGTCATACTTGCTTTCTAATTACTGGTGGCGGAGTAAAAATTCTTGCCAATCCCTTCCGCACAGTTGGTTGTACTGCTGGTTATCGTGCGCCAAAAGTGAGTGCAAACTTGGTTTTGATTAGCAGTCAATTATTAGACGAAGGCGCAGTAGAAGATTTACCAGGGAATCCCAAACTAGTATACGAAGCTGGCGTTTATGATTTTCAGGGGATAAAATTTCAAGGAATTTCCACAGATCACGATCGCAAAGGTGGAAGACAATTCGGCAAAAATACCGCCTGGAGTTGGCAACAAGCAGGAATTAATATCTTACATCTAGGCGGAATTGCTGCACCCATTACCCTTGAACAAAAAATTCTCATGGGTCGTCCTGATGTGGTGTTTATTCCTGTAGGCGGTAGTGCGAAAGCTTATAATGCCGAGGAAGCTAAACAAGCAATTGAGGTGTTAAATCCCAAACTGATCATTCCGACTCACTACCGCACCCAAGCTGCTGATGCAAATGCTTGTGACATATCGCCTTTGGATGAGTTTCTCAATTTGGTGCAAGGGATCACCGTCCGCCGTAGCAACAGTGATACCATTACCATCACTCCTGGCAAGTTACCAGAAGATAAGGTGATTCAAGTTTTAAGCTACAAATTTTAAACTAACGGCTCAATGGATTTCTGTTTTGCGTGGCTGAAGTTACGGTTTGCTCAATTCTCTTTAACCTAGTTTCTGGACGTTTGGCATTTTCAATCCAAAAAAGAATGTTTTTCTTGGTGGAATTACTAAAGGCTGCAAAATTGAGGTTAGCCCAAGAGTTGGCTGCTAAAGCTTGTTGCAAATCTAGAGGAATGATTAATGCTTCGATCGCATCTAAAGAAGTCCATGAGCCATCTTCTTTCGCATCAGCAATTTTAGCCAGACCAAATTCTGTCATTAAACCTGCTGCAATTAACTCTTCAATGTATTGCTTATTTAATTTTGACCAAACGCTTTTGGGTTTGCGTGGTGTAAAAATTTGCTGATAGCGGTTTTCATCTAAAGATTTAACTTTACTATCAATCCACCCAAAACATAAAGCTTCTTGAACGGCTTCGCTATATCTGACGCTGGGTTGACCACTTTTGACTTTGTAATAAACTAACCAGATACCAGGGGAAGTGAGATGATTTTTGCCTAACCATTCCCGCCATTGGTTGCGATCGCTGGCATAAATAAATTCTAATTGTTCCTCAAATTTTGGCATCGTCAAAAATCGGTGATTAGCTGAATTTATCTTCTCTTCCCTCTCCCTCTGAACGCAAGTTCGTATACATTATTGATGGGCTGCAACAATTGGAGAGCAAAATGGTAGAAGCGTCACAACAAAAAAATGTAGTAGTCGTGGGTGCGGGTTGGGCTGGTTTAGGCGCAACCTACCATTTAGCCAAGCAAGGATACAATGTGACACTTCTGGAAGCAGGCCCCTATCCTGGCGGACTTGTTGCAGGTTGGAAAACTCCTGGGGGGAAATCTGTAGAAGCTGGGATTCATGGTTTTTGGTATCCTTACAAAAATATTTTTGCCCTAATCAACGAATTAGATATTAACCCCTTCACTACCTGGACTCGTTCTGCTCAATATTCACCCGCCGGCTTAGAAGTAGAATCACCCATTTTTCAAGAATTACCCCAACTACCGGCACCTCTTGGCACATTTATCTACACGCACTTTCAGCGATTGCCATTAATTGACCGTCTCAGCGCCTTACCTTTACTGTATGCTGTGGTGGATTTTGATAATTCCGATGCAGCTTGGCGGCGTTATGATTCTGTTACCGCGCGGGAATTGTTCAAAGATTTTGGTGTATCTGCTAGACTTTATCGTGATGCCTTTGAGCCGATGTTGTTAGTAGGCTTATTCGCCCCTGGTGAACAATGTTCTGCCGCCGCCACATTAGGAATGCTTTATTATTTTATTTTGGCGCATCAGCCGAATTTTGATGTGGTTTGGTGTCGCGGAACTGTAGGCGAAAAAATCTTCCGTCCTTGGGTAGAAAAAATTGAAAAAGCTGGCGGTAAAGTATTCGCAAAACATCGTGTAACTGACTTAATTATTGATGAGCAAAATCGCGCCACTGGTGTAGTTTGTGGTGATCAAGTATTTAACGCTGATGCGGTAATTTTTGCGGTTGGGGTAACTGGAATGAAGAAAATTGTTTCTTCTAGTCCTAGTTTGCAAAACCGAGAAGAGTTTCGGAATCTGAATAATTTAGGTGCAATTGATGTTTTAGCAACACGCTTATGGTTTGACCGGAAAATTGATATTCCCCGTCCTTCTAATGCTTGCTTTGGTTTTGATGCAACTACTGGATGGACATTTTTTGATTTGAATGCTTTACATGATGAATATCACGATGAACCAGGAACGGTAATTGAAGCAGATTTTTATCATGCTAATCAGTTTATTGGTTTGAGTGATGAAGAAATAATTCCAATTGTGCAGAATTATTTAGCAACTTGTGTACCTGGATTCAAACAAGCGAAAGTAATTGATAGCAGTGTAATTCGCTTACCAAATGCGGTCACGCACTTTGCACCGGGTAGTTATCGTTATATGTTGCCAGCTAGGACAAGTTTTGCCAATGTATTCATGAGTGGTGATTGGATTATTAACCGTCACGGTTCATGGTCGCAAGAAAAAGCTTATGTTACAGGTTTAGAAGCAGCGAATTTTGTGATGTCTTATTTAGGGGAGGGTCAAACTGCTGAGATTTTACCTGTACATGAAGATGAAGTACATATTAAAATTGGGCGATCGCTCAACGAAACTGTACGTAATGTAAGTAAGTCTATCTTGCCTAATTTTTGGTTGCCCTAGCAATTGGCTAAGTACTAAAAATTAATCAACGCTGTTAATCCCACATCCAAAAATTGGTATGAGTAAGATTTTCAACAGACGGCGACTACTACAATTAATGGGGATGACTGCTGTGGGAACTTCTGTTTCTAGTTGTTTAACTTCCCCAGCAGCAGCCGCAACAAATTGGGGATATATCGGCAAACAAGGGCCAGAATATTGGGGTAAACTTTCACCAGATTTTCAACTTTGTTATACAGGTAAAAGACAAACACCAATTAATTTACAATTTGATAGTGTTAAAAGTCTTGCTAAAAATAATCAAGATTTATTAATAGTTAAATATCAGCCAACACCCTTAAGTTTAATTAATAACGGTAAAACGATTCAAATTAATTATCAACCAGGAAGTTATATAGAAAGCGATCGCCAAGTTTATCAGCTGCTTCAATTCCATTTCCACCACCCCAGCGAACACCACCTCAACGGCGCAGAATACAATATGGAACTGCATTTCGTTCACCGCAGTCAAGCAGGTAATTTAGCAGTGGTTGGCGTATTCTTAAAAGCCGGAGAGTTTCACCCCCATCTGCAAAAAATTTGGGATGCTGTACCCCAAACCCAGGGAAAGGAAAATCAGCTAAAAGATACCATCATCAACGCTGCTGAACTTTTACCAACAGAACGCAGATTTCTCACTTATTCTGGTTCTCTTACAACTCCACCCTGTTCCGAAAATGTGTCATGGTACATCATGGAAACTCCCGTTGAGGTATCCAGTGAACAGATAGCTAAATTTTCCCAGTTATTTCCCCATAATGCACGCCCAATTCAGCCGTTAAACCAGCGCATAGTTTTTGAGAGTTCTGATCAAGCTTGATTGCTGAGTTGAAAAAATATTGTGCGATCGCGTTTTTGATTCCCAGTCGGGTTGCGATGAATTTTGATTCTGATTCAGCAGGAAATTTGATGTATTCTGCTTTGGAGTGATTACAGCACCTACGGCTGTTATGAGGTACAGTAGCAGCAACTAGCAAACCAGTTTCTTAAATGTTGAGGATTTATTAAGTCGAGTGCAACTGAGATTAGTTTATCAACCATTTCTGTTGTAGTTGGAGCAAAATTGCGTAAAAAAGAT
>NZ_JACJRY010000075.1:0-20535 GCF_014697485.1 Anabaena sp. FACHB-83
GGGTGCGGTGAATATGGCGCGTGACTTGTACAATGCCATTTATTCTCCTTTGATGCAGCTTGCTGCTTTCGATGTTCGTGATGAGCAAATACAAGACGCAGAATTAAACTTACCCCGTGTATTTGAGCAGCAAAATAACATCCCTATCGATATCCAAATAACCGACGAAATCTTAGTTAAAGAAGTAACAATCATGGAAATATCTAATGAACCAAGTCATGGTGTCACAGACTTGTCTAATACCGAATACTTGAATTTAAATTTCACTCACAAAAATGGGAGAGTTATGGAAAGTAATCTAGAACAATTGAAATCTGTTGATATTACCTCTAGCGAAGTCATCACTGAAGCTCAAATTTTACCAGTTGAGGCTCAAGCATTGCCAACTAATCAACAAAAGTCACCAGAATGGTTACAAATTCTCCGAGAATATTGGGGGTTTTTAAGAAAAATTCCTCAATTATTTGGTAAGTTTTATCATGAAGTTAAACGAATAGTTGCTGGTATTGCTTTAACTATTGGGCTGTTGTTTACAGTCAAGTTACTCTTGGTTTTACTGTATACAATCAATGACATTCCCTTTATCAATTTAACTTTTGAGTTTGTGGGAATTGTTTATGTTGTCTGGTTTGTATTGCGATATCTTCTGAAAGCTAATTCCCGCCGAGAATTAGCGACAAAAATTAAACAGGTTCAGCAAGAAGTTGTTTATGGAAAAGATTTAGAAGTGTGAAGTCTTAAGTGTGAAATTAAGAGACTTAATGTCTTACCTCTAACCCCTTCCTTTATTGGGAAGGGATGTAATATTTGCAGTACAAATTTATCTGTGTAGCTTGCAACAAGATGCTGCTATGAACATCAGAAATATCTTGAGTTTGAGTGCGATCGCACTGACATCAACTGTTGGTAGTCTGGGAATAGGACGAATAGCATATTATTGGCTACCTACTCAAGCCACAGCAGAATCACGCCTCATTGATGATGCAATTAGTTTCTTAATTAGCATCGGCTCATTTATCTTTCTCGGAGTTATTGGAGTCTTGATTTATTCATTAGTTTTGCATCGAGCCGATAATTCTGATATTACTGATGGTTCTCCGATTGATGGAAATATCACCCTCGAAATTATCTGGACAGCAATTCCTATCTTCTTAGTGTTTTGAATTGCAGGTTATAGCTATCAAATCTATGAAGGTATGGGTATTCAAGGAAAAGAGACTTTTACACAATCCCATATCCTCACAGATGAACAAGTAACAGGAAATACCACCCAAAATCAAAATGCAGCAACAAATAAGCATGATGTGTGAACAGTGAACTTAACTAAATAAATCAGAACTCAAAATTGGAGAACACACGATGAATTTATTCTCAGATACGGTGATGCTGTCGCGTCTTCAATTTGCAGTCACCAGCATCTTTCACATGTTTTGGCCTATCCTCACCATTGGGATGTCTTGGTATTTATTTGTTGTCGAGATTTTATGGCTAAAAACCAAAAATCCTACTTTTTATTACCATGCACGTTTTTGGTCAAAACTATACATTCTGAATTTTGGTTTAGGTGTGGCTTCTGGTGTGGCGATTGAATTTGAATTTGGTGCAAACTGGGCCCCATTTTCTTTAGCTGTGGGTGATTTTTTAGGCAGTATTTTAGGCTTTGAAGGTACGATGGCCTTTATGCTAGAAGCTGCTTTCTTGGGGATTATGATTTATGGCTGGAATAAAATACCACCACTGATGCACCTCTTCGCAACTTTATGTGTAGCTGTTGGTGCTAGTCTCTCATCTTTCTGGATTATTGTTGCTAACTCTTGGATGCAAACACCAGCCGGTGGAGAAATGGTGAATGGTAAATTTCTGGTTCACAGTTATCTAGAAGCCATCTTTAACCCCGCAGCTTTGAATAGTTGGTTTCACATGATCTTGGCGATTCTCGAAACCGCTTTGTTTGTGATTGGTGGGATTAGTGCTTGGTATCTCCTCAACAAGCGTTATGAGGAGTTTTTTAGCAAGTCTTTCAAGATTGCGATCGCACTTGCTATTCTTGTCACACCCCTACAAATTCTAGTCGGTCACTTTAGTGGTGAGGAAGTATACCACAACCAACCCAGTAAATTAGCTGCGATCGAGGCTTTATGGGACACTGTACCCGCAGGTGAATCAGCACCTTGGAATGTTTTAGTTGCACCCAATGACAAAGAGAACAAGAATAATTGGTCACTCAGTGTTCCTAATGGTTTAGGTATGGTTTTGGAAATGAAGCCCAAACTTTCTGAACCTGTACTGGGTTTAAATGAGTGGAAGCCAGAAGACCGACCCCATGCAGTTTCTTTGATATTCTATACCTTCCGCATCATGGTAGGTATTGCCTTCTTTTTCCTGGGTTTGATGGGTGTCAGCGTCGTTCAATGGTTGCGCGGTAAGCTGACTGTGGAAAATATCACCACCCAAACTTGGTTAATGCGAGCGTGGATATTAGCTGCACCCTTGGGTTATGTCGCCGTCGAATCTGGTTGGATGGTACGAGAAGTTGGTAGACAACCTTGGATTGTGTATGGACAAATTCGCACAGCCGATGCTGTTTCTAATGTCCCAGCCAGCAACGTCTTAATTTCACTCCTGGGTTACACCAGTATCTATCTATTATTGTTGGGTTGCGCCTTATACTTTGGTCGTCGGATAGTTCTTCAAGGGCCAAACTTAGGTGTTCCTTTACCACATCAAAGTTTACAACACAGCAACACCATACAAATCAGCGAAACCGTACACAATTAATACCCAAAAAATACAACTCTCATGGAATCCGTAAGCACCACTCTACCACTACTTTGGTTTGGACTTGTTGCCCTGTTCCTCACCTTGTACTTAATTACCGATGGCTTTGATTTAGGCGTAGGCATTTTGACCCTAACTGCTGCTAACGAAGGGCGACGGGGGATCATTATCAACACCCTCAGCACCGTTTGGGATGCGAATGAAACTTGGCTAGTGTGTACAGGGGGTTTATTGTATGGAGCATTCCCCCTGGCTTACGCTACTATCGTTAATGCCCTCTACATTCCGATTACCATGATGGTGATTGGGTTTATCTTCCGCGCCGTCGCCTTTGAATTTCGGGAACATTCTCTAGACAAAACCTTTTGGAATATCGGTTTTGGTGGAGGTAGTTTGTTAGTTGCTTTCTCCCAAGGATTAGTATTAGGCGGCGTAATTGCGGGAATTAAAGTTGATGCAGCCGGAAACTTTATTGGTGGGACTTGGGATTGGTTGAATTTACCATCAATATTAGTAGCGATAACAGTTGTTCAAGGCTATGTATTGATTGGTTCAACTTATTTGATTACCAAAACAGAAGGTGAACTCAAACGATATCACTATATCACCGCCAAATTTAGTGCCATCACCACATACTTGGGTGCATTAGTCCTGACAATTGCGACACCAATGTTTTACGAACAAGTCAAAGAAAGGCTATTTCATCAACCAGAAGTCTTGATATTTGCTGCTATTCCCGTCTTAGCGACCGTTGCAGCCGGATTACTGATGAATAGTATCAACCACCGTCAAGAAATCATGCCCTTTATCTGGACAATTGTACTTTTCTTGATCACTATTCTGGCCTTGGCTTTCGTCGTATTTCCCTACATTATTCCCTTCCAAATCACAATTTATCAAGCTTCTTCCTCTTTGAGTTCTCAAGCCTTCATGATTGCTTTCATCGGCTTTTTTGTCCCGATTCTACTGTTCTACAACATCTATCTTTACCGGGTATTTAGAGGTAAAGTTGTTAGCCCTCATTATGGGGAGTAGAAACGCAGAGGAACGCTAAGGTAAGTGCAGAGGTACGCAAAGTTCTCTTACTCTCCGCGCCTTTGCGCCTCTGCGTGAAACAAATTCTTTCTATCGGTTAACGTCATGCGGAAGATTGCTATTTATGGTAAAGGGGGCATTGGTAAATCTACAACTACTCAAAACATGGTAGCTGGTTTAGTTGAAATGGGTCGTAAAGTGATGGTGGTTGGATGTGACTCCAAGGCTGATTCTACCAGGCTGTTGTTAGGAGGAATGCACCCAAAGATTGTACTCGACACGTTGCGTCAAGAATCAGACGATTTGCATTTAGAAGATTTATGCAAAGAAGGCTGGGGTAAGACCTTTTGTGTGGAATCTGGCGGCCCTGAGCCTGGGGTGGGATGTACAGGTAGGGGTGTAATTACATCCATTGGCTTGTTAGAACAACTGGGTGCTTATGATGAAAAACTCCAACTTGATTACACTTTTTATGATGGTTTGGGTAGTGTGGTGTGCGGTGGCTTTGTCATGCCGATGCGGGAAAGAAAAGCGCAGGAAGTTTATATCGTTACTTCTGGCGAAATTATGGCTATGTACACCACTAACAATATCTGTCGGGGGATTCACAAATATGCGGTTATTGGCGGTGTGCGGCTGGGAGGCTTAATTTGTAACTCTCGCAATATTGAGCAAGAAGATGATTTAGTTCATACCTTTGCAGAACAATTAGGAACTCAAATGATTGCCTTTATTCCCAGAGACAACATTGTACAGCAAGCGGAATTTTATAGTCAGACGGTGATTGAGTATGCACCTCATTGCGAACAAGCACAGCATTACCGTCATCTAGCCACAGCAATTGACCAAAACACCAATTTTGTCATTCCCAAACCTTTGTCTGATGAACAGCTAGAAGAACTGTTGCTCAATTCGGGAGTTTTGAGCGTCTAAATATTCCCCCCACACCCTTACACCCCTAAACCCTCACACCCACATATTCTAAATCAAGGAGCATTTTGAGAATGCTGACTGAAGAAACCTTAGTTGATAAATTTACTACCGTAGTTAAAGAACGCTGTCCTGAACTGAGTGCTTTGCTGCCATATTGCCATGTCGAACTTGTCTACTCTTATTGGGGAAGACCACAAAAACTTCTACAATATTTTGTGATTTTTGCTCCTCATCAAGTTTTTGCTTCGGTTAATGGTTTTACCGGAACTTTTAGAAGTGTCGCTCAAGATATGGGAATAGCCAACGCTCTTTGTATGAATGCTACACGCATTATCCGCGATCGCTGCTCCACATTAAAACAAAAAGACCCCGTATTATGGTTAGAACTCCAACTGTTGGTATCGCAGTATTTAGAACAGTAGAACAACTGATTGGTATATAAATTAACAGTATTTAGCAATTTTTCTTGGCTCTCATATTGTGTTCGGGAAAAGACTTATTATCAAAGCAGAATTCAGGAGCCAGAATTCTCCAATTGAGTTCTGTGCGAGTGACGAATGAATAAACGGGTCTAAATCCTCCACGCTCTTGTTCTGACTACTAAATTCTGACTTCTGGATTCTTCTTCAACAATTTTGTTAAGAATATTTGCGACGTGTATGATATACTTGCTAAGATTCAGATAAATATTCTCAGCACTAAATATAACCTTCCACAACGCTCGTCAAATCCTCAATCCTTTGTGATTGTCCTGGTAGGTTAACTTTTTTCCCTGCGGCTTTTTCTAACGGAGAGATACTGCCTGATGAAAACGGATGTGAATCTTTTTAATAATCTCAAGTCAATTAGAACTCGCTTAGACTTGAGCCAGCAAGATTTGGCTAACATCGTTGGTGTCACGCGCCAGACCATTGGCAGTCTAGAATCGGGGCAATATGCGCCTTCTATATCGATGTGTCTGCGTTTAGCCAAAGCACTTGCCTGCAAAGTAGAGGACTTGTTCTGGCTAGATGAAGATTTCCCAGAAATTGAGGCTTCAATTGCTGGGTCAGTTGTTCCAGAACAGTCATCACAAGTTACTCTGGCAAAGGTGGGAGAACAATGGATAGCTTATCCTCTTGTGGGAAACGATGCTTTTCGCATTGAAATGATTCCATCTGATGGTGAGATAGTTACAGCGAAAAAGTTCACCAACATTACTGAACTGCCATTATCTTCCGAGATAGCAGTGGCACAGGGTCTGGTAAAAAGTAGTAACATTTACTCTCAGGAAGAAGCCCAACGCCATTTCAAAAACAATAAAGTCTCGGTGCGACTGCTAGATGATATTGACAGGTTACAAAATACAGTCGTGATTGCTGCTTGTACACCTGTGCTTTCCGTATTGGCAAAAGCCACTGAACGCTGGCATCCCAAACTGCGAGTTCATTATCGTTTTGCCCACAGTAGGAAAGCTTTACGTAGTCTGTGCCAGGGTGAAGTTCACATTGCGGGGATGCACTTATACGATCCCAAATCTAGGGAACATAACATTCCCTTTGCGCGAGAAGCTTTAGCTGGCAGAAATGCAATTTTAATCACTCTTGGAGTTTGGCAAGAAGGATTATTAGTCCCACCAGGAAACCCAATGGGAGTGAAAACCGTTGCCGATTTAGTGGAATTTGGCGCAACTATTATTACTCATGAAGCGGGTTCTGCGGGGCGGACGCTTTTAGAACGCAAGCTTCAAGAACAAAGAGTACCATTCCAAAGTGTGAAACAGTTTGACCGTATCGCCCACAACCATCAAGAAGTTGCCTTTTCTGTAGCTTCGGGTATGGTTGATGCAGGTATCAGTAACGCATCAATAGCGGCGGCTTTTGGGTTGGGATTTATCCCTTTACATCAAGCACGGTATGACTTGGTGATTTTAAAAGAATACTTGGAACAAGCACCAGTACAGCAATTTATCAATATTTTGGGACATCGGGCGGTGCGATCGCAATTAGAGGTTCTCGGCGGCTATGACACTAGCAATATTGGGGAAGTCATAGCAAATGTTTAAAGTTAAACAGTATGACTCTTAATTTCTTCGGGAAATTTTGATCGCTTGATCAACTAATAGAATTAAAGTCATAAAAATCTGTATCTGATGATACAGTAATCCAGAAAAATAGAGGTATAAAAAGTTTTTTATTAGGCAATTATTTTTGCAATATGTATGCTAAACTTGCGTTAGGGGGAATAAAAACCAATCCATCAACTAGCAACAAATTCAACTTATTTGCCACGAAAATACAAAGTTGGCAAATAAAGCAATATGTATGCAGTCATCTAAACACAATCATAGGTCTTCTCAAAATATATACAAGAAGGCTACTTCATTACCTCAGCAGATTAAATTTGCTCGTGGTAGCTTCTTGTCACGGAGTAGATAAAGTCTCATGAAGCTAGATATCAATATCTGCAACAACATCAAATCGATCAGAACCCGTTTAGGCATGAGCCAGCAAGATTTGGCTAATATAGCTGGCGTAACCCGTCAGACGATTAGTGGTGTGGAATCTGGACAATATGCGCCTTCTGTCGCCATTACTTTACGTTTAGCTAAAGCACTGGGTTGTCAAGTCGAAAACTTATTTTGGTTAGAAGATGATTTACCAGAAGTTGAAGCAGTTCTGGCGAAACCAGTCCCCACTGGACAACAACTGAGAGTCAGTCTAGCAAAGGTTGGTGGTCAATGGATAGCTTATCCTCTCGTGGGCAAGGAAGCCTTTCGGATGGAAATGATTCCTGCTGACGGTAAAGCAGAGAGTCAGACACATACGAATAAAGTCCAAGTAAGCCTGCTTGATGATTTAGACAAACTGCAAAATACAGTTGTCATCGCCGGTTGTACGCCAGTTATTTCCTTTTTAGCGAGGGCAACCGAACGCTGGCATCCCCAGCTACGGGTTCATTATCACTTTGCTAATAGTATGGCTGCCTTGCGTAGTTTAAACCGGGGTGAGGTTCACATTGCAGGGATGCACTTGTATGACCCGCAAACAGGAGAACATAACATTCCTTTTGCGCGAGAAGTTTTAGGTGGTAGAAGTGCAGTTTTAATTACTTTGGGCATTTGGGAAGAAGGGCTAGTTGTTGCACCAGGAAACCCAATGGAAATCAAATCCTTATCTAACTTGGTGGAACTAGAAGCCACAATCATTAACCGTGAACCGGGTTCTGGTAGTCGGATGCTTTTAGAACGCAAACTAAAAGAAGAAGAGGTATCAGCAACCGCAATTAAAGGATATGAGCATATTGTCCATAGTCACCAAGATGTAGCCTTATCTATCGCCGCAGGTATCGCTGATGCGGGGGTGAGTACGGCTTCTGTAGCGGCGGCTTTTGGTTTGGGGTTTATCCCCTTGCATCAAGCACGATATGACTTAGTGATTCTCAAAGAATACTTAGAAGAAGCACCAGTCCAGCAATTTTTGAGTATCTTAGGACATCGATTAGTGCAATCACAATTAGAAGTTCTAGGTGGTTATGACATTAGCGACATTGGCGAAGTTGTCGCAACTATTTAATCGGGATTGTGTGAGAAGTAGTGGGAAGTCGCAATCAAGGAATTTTCCCTTTCCCCTATACCCCTTGGAAATCAAGAGGGTATAGGGTTGGAGGCGATTTAATCTTTCTAGAAATAGTTTTGTTGTTTCATCGCGTTCTACTCAGAGTTAAACCATTGGTCATTTATTTACTATGAACAATCAGGTTATTTACATCAACGATACAACCTTGAGAGATGGGGAACAGGCGGCGGGTATAGCCTTTAATGTTGAAGAAAAAATTGCGATCGCCTCTCTACTCGATTCTATAGGTGTCCACGAATTAGAAGTTGGCATTCCCGCAATGGGACATGAAGAAGCCGAATCGATTACAAGGATTGCCAAATTGGGATTAAATGCCAAACTACTTGGCTGGAATCGGGCGAATTTGTCGGATATCCAAGCATCTATAGATTGTGGTTTGGATAGAGTTCATGTTTCTGTTCCCGTCTCCGATATTCAGATAGCCGCTAAGTTCAAAGGACAACGACAGTTAGTCTTAGATAAACTCCGGGATGCAATTAATTTTGCGTGCGATCGCGGTTTATCTGTCTCCGTCGGTGGCGAAGATTCTTCCAGAGCCGATGAATCCTTTCTATTAGAAGTTGCCCAATCTGCTCAAGAATGGGGCGCGTTTCGGTTTCGCTTTTGTGATACTGTAGGAGTTCTTGATCCCACAACCACCTACAAAAAAGTTAGCCATCTAGTATCGCACCTATCAATTGTCATCGAAATGCACACACATGACGACTTTGGTATGGCCTTGGCGAACACCTTAGCCGGTGTGAAAGCTGGGGCGATATCTGTGAACACCACCGTCAATGGTATAGGTGAACGAGCCGGAAATGCACCCTTAGAAGAAGTAGTGATGGGACTCAAATATCTCTACGATATACCCACAGGAATTGATACCAAAAGACTCGTAGAAGTATCAAAATTAGTCTCCAAAGCTACTAACTTTCCCGTTCTTCCTTGGAAAGCGATCGTCGGTGAAAATACCTTTGCACACGAATCAGGGATTCATGCTCATGGCGTACTGCAAAACCCCATCACCTATGAACCATTTGCACCAGAAGACGTAGGTTGGGAACGACGTTTAGTAGTAGGTAAACATTCCGGTCGCCATCTCTTACTCAGCGTCCTACAACAAAACGGTATTACCCTCGGTCAAGCCGAAATTCAATCAGTATTAGATGCAGTACGCCATCAATCAGTCAAAACTAAACGCAGCCTCACCGTTGAAGAACTACTAAGTTTAGTTCCCCAAAGCTAAAAACCTGGGGGAATAGAGGGGAAATTATCTCTCAACAGTGTAATTAATTCTGTGATTAATACTTGCTGAGTCAGTAAAAAGACTCAGAATTTCATAAAAAAATTCAAAGCATATTTAAAATACTGGCATTGCGGAATGTGAGGATGAAAATCAAAAATACAATCTCTCAAACTCTTATTCTCCGCGCCTCCCTTCGGGTTCGCAGTTCCTTCAAGTCGGCAAAGCCGCCCAACGGACTGCTCACTGCGTCTCTGCGTGAGTAAAAATCATCCCACAAATCAACAACGCCATAAAAATTCACCCAAAATTATCATTTGGCTTAATCTGTGTAAATCCTGAGAGGTTATATGGTTCAAAGAAGATTAATCATTGCAGCTTTAGCTTCTTGTTTAGCAATTGTAACTGCTGACACTAGTAACTTGTTAATACCACAAGTAAATGCTCAATCTGCGAGAAATCGCAATGTCATTGTCGCCATGACAACTAGCATCGAAGATAGTGGATTGCTTGATGATTTAGTTCCAGCATTTGAGAAAAAAACAGGCTATCGACTCAAAAAAGTTGCAGTAGGAACTGGAAAAGCTTTAGCCTTAGCGGAAAAAGGCGAAGTTGACGCGCTATTTGTTAATTCACCCAAAGCCGAACGCAAAGTTTTACAAGGTGGTGCGGTGACTAATCGGCGTTTAGTTATGCACAACGACTTTGTAATTGTAGGGCCAGGTAATCCTGATAAAGCCAAGATTCGAGGCAATAAAAATGCTGTGCAAGCGTTTAATGCAATTGCTAAAAACCAAGCATTATTTGTATCTAGAGGTGATGATTCAGGTACAAATAAATTAGAGAAAGATTTATGGCAACAAGCAAACATTAAACCTGCTGGTGTTTGGTATCAACAAACAGGGTCAGGAATGGCGAGAACTTTACAAGTTGCTAATCAAAAACTGGGATATACTTTAGCCGATAGGGCAACATATATATTTCAGAAAAAAAATCTTACTTCTTTACAAGTGTTAGTAGAAGGAGATAGGAAATTATTAAATCTTTATCATGTGATGCAAGTAAATCCGCAGAAATTCCCCAGAGTTAATAGTGCGGGATCTAAAGCTTTTATTGATTTTGTTCTATCTCCTGAAGGACAGAGAATAATTGCTGCTCACGGTAGGCAAGAATTTGGACAGCCATTGTTTTTTGTTGATGGGGGTAAGAGTGAAAAGGATTATGGGTTTTAGTCTTTTTAAAAGCTCACGCTAAGGCGCAAAGGTAGAAAGCAAGAGTGATTTTGGGTGACTGCACATTTCAGTATTTCTTCGATTTTTAAGAGACTCGTGGATACAATCATTGATGGAGCGAATAAGGCTCTAGAGTTATTAATTAGTGGCGATCACGATGTTATTGAAGTAATGACAATAACATTGTTAGTCTCTGGAGTGGCGACAACTATTAGTGTGTTGTTGGGTGTTCCTTTGGGTTTGTGGTTGGCTTTAGAAGATTTCATTGGGAAACCTGTATTAAACAGTGTCGTTAACTTTGGGATGGGATTACCGCCTGTGGTGGTTGGCTTGGTTGTCAGTCTATTTTTGTGGCGTTCCGGCCCTTTGGGTGACTTGGATTTAATGTACACACCCACCGCCATGATTATCGCTCAAACTATTATTGCTTTCCCGATAGTTGCAGGTTTTAGTTTTGCTGCCATCCTCAGTATTAATCCGAAACTACGTTGGCAATTATTATCAATGGGGGCGACACCTTGGCAAGCTCATTGGTTATTAATTAAGGAAGCAAAACTTGGCTTGATAGCTGCTATTATTGCCGGTTTTGGTCGCGTCATCTCGGAAGTTGGGGCTTCGATGATGGTGGGGGGAAATATCAAAGGACAGACGCGAGTTTTAACTACAGCCATTGTGACGGAGGTAGAAAAAGGTAACTTTGATGTGGCGATGGCGATCGCTTACATTCTCCTGTTCATCACCTACGGCATTGTTGTGTCGCTGACTATCTTGCAGCACGATAAGAAAATGTTATGAGTAAATTGCATAAGTTAAAGTCGTTTGTCAATTTAGAATCCCCTCCCACAAAATCACAGGAAAATCAGGAGGAAGTCAATCAATATATCCTGAATATGCGTCAGGTAAAGGTTGATAGCAAAAGCCGGAAAAATATCCTATCAATTGATAATTTCGCTGTGCGTCCAGGGGAACTTGTCGCCGTAGTTGGCCCTAATGGTGCAGGTAAAAGCACCCTGTTAAGAACCATCAATATGTTGCAGTCCTACCGTGGAGAAATGCAATTATTTGGACAGGATGCACGTCAAGTTAATCAAACAGCCTTGCGTCGTCGTTCTGCATTGGTGTTTCAAGAAACATTACTCTTGGATGACACTGTATTTAATAATGTTGCCAGAGTCTTACAGTTTCGCGGTGTACCAAAACATCAAATTAAGCATAGGGTATATGCTGCCCTGGAAACATTCGGCTGTGAACATTTAGCACATCGACAAGCCCGCGCCCTTTCTGGTGGCGAAGGTAAGCGGGTGTGTATTGCCTGTGGGTTAGTAGCTGATCCAGAATTGCTGTTATTAGATGAACCTTCCGCTTATTTAGATGTGGCAATTCGTCCGCAAATCATTGAGAAAATTCGCCAATGGGCGGAAGCTAGAGGGGCGGCGGTGATATTAGTCAGCCATAACTTTACAGATATCTTGAATTTTGCCGATCGCGCGATCGCTTTATTTGACGGTGGAATTATCCAAGACGATAAGTTAGAAATGCTCATCCGTCGCCCAGCTAACCACCAACTCGCCAGACTTGTCGGTATGGATAACGTCATCCCTTGTCAAATAGAACCAGAACAGCGTGGTTATTTGATTAAGTTAGCTAACACTATGGAGTTTTCATATTATGGCGAAATTAACGCACCCATCACCGCCTGTTGTCTATCCGGCGATGCTTTCCATATTGACGATACACGTTCTGCAATTCCGCAACAGCCAGGATCAGTCTCTATTCAAGGCAGGGTAGAACGGATTGTACGTGGTGTAGGAACTTATACTATTAAGGTGAAAGTGGGAGAACAAACCGTAACCGCCAGAGTCCCTCGCAATGACGTATCAGAAAATGTTTACCATCACAGCTTGATTAAACTCGCATTCCATCCCAGAGATGCACATTTCGTTTAAGAGTGCTGAGAAGAAATAAATTCTACCTTGTCCCCCTTGTCCCCAATCCCCATTCCTAAATCGCCGCCTGAATCAACAACCCCGCCGCCTTCTTCGCCTGTGATGCGGTTGACCAACTACCTTCCATCATGGCAACCACAATCGCACCTTGTACAAGCAAGAGCAGTTGTCTAGCTAATTGTTCTGGTGATGTAACTTCTGCGGCTTGAGCGAGAGTTTTGATGTAGTGGTAAATCGCTTGTTGATGTTCTAGTGCTACTCGATACCCAGGATGGTCAGGATTAGCTAATTCTACTGAGGCGTTAATAAATGCACAACCTCGAAAATCTGGACTTTCAAACCATTCTCTTAAAGCGTCAAAGATTGCCAAAAGTTGTTTAGCAGGCTCAGAAGTTTGTTGTTCAACAGTGGTTTTTAGCCAATTACACCATTTTTCATCCTCTTGTCGCAACCAAGCTTCAATCAAAGCATCTTTTGACTTGAAATGATTGTACAACGACATTTTTGCTACACCAGATTCCGCAATGATTCTGTCAATACCGACATTGCGAATCCCCTCCCGATAAAACAAATCTGATGCTGTTTGCAAAATGCGATTGTAGACAGATTTACGTTTTGTTTTCAGTTTAGTCATCTACCTTAACCAAATCATGCTAAATCTCCAATCTATTCGTACCGCAGTCATCCAAAAAGTTCCGTATCATTGGGCTTTAATTAAAGACTTATTATCAAAAGAAGTAAGTCTAGAATTAACCGCCAGTTTTCCAAAACAAGATTTTTTTCTATCAACAGGAGAGGGTTACGGCTATTACTGGGGAAAGATAATTGCTTCTAGTCAAGATATTCCTTTACTACTCAAATTTAAAGATGATCGCTGGCGACAACGACTTGCACAAGGAAAACTCACTTCTGATTTAAAACACCTCAGTCATGCGTGGCGAAATTTAATAGAAGGACTCTGGACAAATGCTTATCGTCAAGCTTTGGGAGATATGACTGGCTTAGATTTGACAGATTGTGTAATGGATATTGGATTTCGTCAATATAAATCAGGACATCAACATTTTCCCCATACAGATGAACCGAATAAAGTTTTAACTCATCTGCTATTTTTCAATCAAGAATGGTCAGAAAATTGGGGTGGCTGTTTGCGGATTCTCAAAGACTCTGAACCGGATTCGGCTTTTCGAGATATTTTACCTTTGAGTCATTCTTCAGTTGTGATTGTACGTTCTGATAATTCTTGGCACATGGTAACTCCGGTTACTTCTCCTATGTCTGAAAGTCGGTTGGCTTTACGAGTAGCTTTTTTTCGGAATGTTTAGTGAATACCTCCTAATTATTTTCTAGGAAAAATTGATGATGAATAGTAGAATTTATCATTTCTCAAGACTTCGGAAACAAATTATTCCTGCACTGTTTGTTTTGCTTGTATTTATCTCTTTTGTTATGTCAGTAAGAGAAATGTTAGCAGTCGATATTTACTCTGATTATTATTCATCAGGTGAATTGGAATCTTTGGCTAAGATTGTGTTTTTGTTTCCAGAATAGTTGATAAACGCGGAGGGAGGCGGAGAGTTTTTTGTAACTTTGAAATGTTGGGAGTTTTTAATTATGACTAATCCTGTAGAAGTTTTGCGCTCGCGCTATGGTGAAATTCCTTTTGATTACAATATTCCCTGGAATGATTCTATCGGAACAATATTATCTCACCGTTCAGTCCGGTCTTATTTACCTGATCCTTTACCACTAGGAATTATCGAGTTATTAGTAGCTGCGGCTCAATCTGCGCCTACTTCCGCAAATTTGCAAAGCTGGAGTGTGGTAGCGGTTGAAAATGAAGAACGCAAACAAGAACTATATCGTTTTTCCAATAATCAAGCCCATGTTAAGCAAGCTCCAATATTCTTAGTATGGTTAGCCGATTTAGGACGTTTGGCTCAAATTGCTGACAGTCGTGGACTGGCTCATGTTGCGTTGGAATACACCGAACTTTTGGTAAAAGCCATAGTCGATGCTTCCGTAGCAGCGCAAAATGTGACTGTAGTCGCTGAATCCTTGGGTTTAGGGACAGTATACATAGGCGCAATTCGCAACCATACCCAAGAAGTAGCCACATTATTGAACTTACCGCCTTTTGTCTTCCCTGTATTTGGACAGTGTTTAGGCTTTCCTAATCCTGAAGTCCAACCAGCAGTAAAACCACGTTTACCCCAACAAGCTATATTGCATCGGGAGACTTATAAATTAGCAGAACAAGAAGATGCGATCGCTCACTATAACGATATTATGAAACAGTTCTATACCGAACAAAACATGAATGTCGCAGGTGATTGGTCAGAACACTCCGCCGAGAGAATCGCCACCCTAGACTATCTCAAAGGCTGCAAAAATTTACGCGAAACTCTCAATAACTTCGGCTTCAAGTTATTGTAAATCCATCCAATAAGAAAAAACTCGGTTTTGAAAAGTCTTGAGCGTTGGTTTCCTGCGCTCAACTTTTCACTATTCCATTGTGAAACAGTTCTATTGTTTTCCCTTGCCAGCACTAACCAAAAGTGCGATCGCGTAACCACCCAGCGTAACTGATCGCATTTAATACTGTGACCGTGAAAGCGATCGCCCTTCCTCATTCCCGAAGAGCGATCGCACTGCTTCTAAGTCCAGTGAATATGTTTAGAACGAAAAGCCCTTTCCCAATCGTTAGCAATGACTTCCATCATATTGATCATACCTTCATAGCCAAAATATGGTCTATCAAGATAAGTCTCTCTGTTAGTCGGACTAAATACATCAAAAGCAATTTTAATTCCCAATTCCTCCGCCATGTATTTTTCCCATGCCGAGCCAATCACAGCATCAGTATCAACATCAGCCAAGGCTTGTTTAATCTGATACCCATCAGCAGAGAATACTACACGGGGAGCAATACCCATACTTTGTAATTCTCGCTCCAAAATTGAACGAGATTCGCGCATTCCTGAACGGAATAACAACACTTCTGGAATCATTTCTAACTCTTCAAACAACATTCTCACCAAACCGATACCCATCGTCCCATCCGCAGACACAGCAATTCTACAGTTGCGATATCGGGGAATAATCATCAATGCACGTTTGCGTAGAGTCTCGACAACTTTGTTTTCACCTTCTTTGATGAGTGGTTCTACTCTTTTTTCGTCTATTTTGAAATGTGCTGCTAATGCTTTCAACCAACGTGTAGTATTCTGCACACCAATAGGTAAAGGTATATCATCCAGAATTAGGGGTATATCATGGGTTTGCTGCATTTTCCGTGCAAACTTATAGCCCACATCATGACTGAGAACAATATTGGCAGTTGCGTTACCCGCTTGTTCCAATTCTTCAAAGGAAGTACCGTGAGAAATTACTGTCTGTACCTTAATTCTCAAGAATTTTAATGTCTGCTTCACCCATTCCAAGTCAGCCCACCAGGTAGGATTGACATTGGCTTGGGGTGCAATAATATTCACAATTCTGGGCTTTTTACCACCACGCCGCTTCTTTCTTTTGTGGATGAAAGGAAGTAAAGCTTCTAAACCCATTTCCAAGCCATCATACGCATTACCACGAAAACCACCAGCCAGCAGAGGTACAAGCTTGGCGTTGATTTCTGGCTGAATATTATTGCATAAGCCTTGAATATCTTCGCCGATAATATCTGCGGCGCAAGTACCAACGACAAACATCACTTTCGGGTTGAAAGATTGATCTGCCTCTCTAATCAAACCTTTGAGTTTATCAGACGCACCCATGACAATATCTGACTCAAAAAGACGCGTACAACCGACTTTTCGCTTAGTGAAATCAACCTCGTGGTTATCATAGCCAGCAGCCACCGTAGAGGCACAACCTTGGGGAGAGTGAATCACGATACTGACATCTTTAATCCCCGCTACCATGTTGGCAATACCTTCTAACGCACAGCCAACAATGGGGTCTTTGCTGTGGTCGCAATTATTAAAAGTCAGTTGTTGTGGCTGGGAAGGTTTGGTAGAATTTTCGCTGATTATTCCTGACAACATTTTCCTCTCCTTTTTTCTGCATATACGGTGCAATCTGGCAAGTCTTGGGCTAATTTTCCGGTGAGTGATTGAGCAGATGCTAATCCTGAGTTTTTTGGGAATACCATTTGCTTAGTTAGGGAACTGCGGGGTCTAAAACCATACTGAAGGGCAGTTTTAATACACTTAGCAACCTTTAAAGCTCCGCGATAGCCAAATCTAGGACGATTTAAGATGGCGTTTAAATCCACAACGGGAATATGGGGGAAACTCAAAGAAGAACCGAAGTAAACTACAGAATCAGCATCTAAACCACCGATAAATTCTAGTAATTCATCTTCAGTTTGCTTCATTGATTCGTACTTACCAAAAGCTAAAGTCCCCTTGGTAATCAAAATTTCTGGGTCTAACCCAGTTTCTAATAGGTAATCTACGCTGGTTTCCCGTGCTTCTGTACTCCAGGGATGGAAGTTATAAATAACAGCACGCATCCCAAAATCACGTTCCAACATGTGGGCGATAGACAAGCACTTAATAGCGTCATGTCCTTCGATAATGGCTAACTTACCTTCGATATATTTCTTGGCTTCTTCAAATTCTGTTTTAATGGCTGCATATTCCCGTTCCATCAGGGCTTCTGCTTGTGCTTCCATCTTTAAATATTTTGCTGCCCCGCGCAACCATTTTTCTGTAGCACTGATACCATACGGCAGAATTGTGGAATTTAAAGGTGTACCGAATCTGTCTGACATAGCTTTACCGATGGTATAGCCCAAATCCAAACATAAGGTACAGTTAACGGCTGCGCTTGGTGCTTGTTTGAGTTCTTCTAATGTGCAGTCACCAGCAATCACACTGTGAACTCTTGCACCCATTCCCTTAATGAGTCGTTTCAGTTCCTTGACATCTCCTTCTACTTCCGTCCTTTCTGGCCCCATCTTCGCGCCCACAATATTGACAGAATCAGCTAGTTGTGATTGGCGTTCTGGGGTGGGCGGCTCCATGAAGTCTACAATTTGGCGAAAGACAATATCAAAGCCACTGCGATACTCTCCTGCGAAGCCTTCGCAGTGTATCGTCATGATTTCTGCGTCGATTTCACTACGGGCTTTACCCACTACTTCGTCTACACAATCGCCAATAATCCCAGACGCGCAACTAGTAGCAACAACGATCGCATCAGGATGATATTTTTGATCTACTTCCAGAATCGCACCGCGTAATTCCTTTTCCCCACCAAAAATTACTGCTTTCTCATTCATATTAGTAGTAACAACAGGTTCATAAGGAGAACCACTGTTACGGCTATTGGTGAGTTTATACGCCCGCTTCACCCCATAAGCACAACCACTAGGCCCGTGAGAAATAACAATCGCATCCTTAATCCCACTTAAAATCTTAGTTGCAGTCCAAAACTTACAAGGTCGAGTATGACTACCCTGCAAAGTAGTTTTAATCTTACCTTCCTTTGCCAGTTGATACAGTTCGCTTAAATGCCCGTAAAATACAACATTTGCATCTATCTTTGTTGCCATAATTCCTCTCTCCCATATTCTATAAAAACGCCAAGAGTCCTTACGGTGAGCGCAAAGGAACGCAGAAGAGGTGATGAGAAACTCTGCGTTCCTTTGCGTTATACTTCGCGTACCTTTGCGTTTAGAAAACTCTTACCAAACGTTTAAGATCCACTCGCGGTCATGCTTGTATTCCATGTCTGCAAACAAGGCATTAGCGATCGCATCTCCCAAAAATTCCGCACCGCGATAACCAATTACAGGATGTTTCCACATACCTGCACGGTCAAAGGTGGGGAAGCCTACACGTACCATTGGAATTTGATTATCGATCGCAATATAACGACCTTTGGAATGACCCAAAATCAAATCGATATCGCCTTTTTCTTTAACGCGGCTTTCCAATTCCCACAAGTCAGCATTCCAAATCACTTCGATGTCATACTCAGCGTGATTTGCTCTCTTTTCTAACTCAGCTAATCTGGGGTCTTTGGAAGGAGCTTGGTTATCATCACCCAACAACAGCAACACTGGCTCTAATTCAACTTCTAAACAGAACTCAGCCAAGCCAATTACTAAATCGGGGTCACCGTAAATAGCTACACGCTTGTTAGCAAAGTACATGTGAGCTAAGTCAGCTAAAGCGTCAATTGCTTTACCCCGTTCGATAACCAAGGATTCTGGGATTGCCTTACCAGTTAGTTTCTTGATATTTTGTAGCCAAGCGTCAGTATTCTTGATCCCAATTGGTGTAGGGCCAACGATCGCAGGAACGTCAAATTGCTCTTGTAAGAATTTAGCGGCGTTACCACCTTCATATTTGCACAGAGCGATCGTTCCCACAGCATTAGCAGAACCAGCAATATCTTCAATGGTGGTATTACCAAAGGTGAAGCTGTTTCTATCTGGCATTGTAGGAGCATTGAAGGTTTCGGTATCGAGTAAGATATTACCTTCAACACCCATTTCGCCGAGGATGTGCTTAACTTCAGTCACATCTCCAGGGTTAACCCAACCAGTAATGATGTTTAACTTACCGTTTGGTTCACCTTTTTTCGCCAAGTTAGTAATCAAGGAAGTGACACCAGCATCATATCCTGTCACCTGACTACCACGGTAACTAGGAGTATGTACAGGAATCAACTTCACTTCCCGATTGGGATACTCTTTTTTGAGGAATTTGTTGACTTTGTTGATTGTACCTTCTACGTCATCCCCAATAGTTTCAGTAGAACAAGTGGTGATGATGGGAATCAAACGGACATCAGGATAGCGTGCTACTATTGTTTTCACACCTTCTTCGATCCGTGGCATCCCACCAAATACCGCACTAGCTTCATGGAGTGAAGAAGATGCAATATCAAAGTTTTCTTTCAAGTGTTGAGCAAAAATCAAGCGGACAAACATACTGCAACCTTGTCCACCATGCACCAAGGGAATACAATCTTTAACACCGATGGTTGCATATTCAGCACCCGCAGGCTGACAGGTAAAAATGGGATTGATTACCCCAGCACGTTCTTTCTTACTTACAGCTAAAGTCATCTAAATTGCCTCCAGAATAGGGTGAAATGTGTGGGGGAAATAGAACTCAGAACCGATATTTGAATCGAATTCCGCCTAAATTTTGCAGTTCTGAGTTCTATGTTGGTGATTGTCTAAGTTCGACTGGGGAGAAGATTTTATAGATTCTGTGTTTCTCTCACCCTCTCTGCACCTCTGCTTACTGAGCGAAGTCGAAGTATGCGACTCTGCGTGAGACTCTTATTAATAGAGAGAGTGGTGCAATTCACCGTTAAGAGAACCAGAAATAGCAATACCGACTAGATTTTGCTTAACTGACTCTAATACAGACTTAACTTGCTCTTTATCCAACTCTTTGATCCAAGGTAAATTGCGTTTGAGTTCAGACACCAAAATCTTTGCATCTGCATAATGCAGCTTGTCAGTCAGTGTTTCCTGAACTGATCTTTCTCCTCTTAAGAGTTCGGCGGCTTTTTTGATAACACCATTGATGTTCTCTTCTCTGTCCCATGCACGGGAGTGGAATTGCCACAAACAACGCTCTTGAATGTAGGTTGTGATATTTGTCACTTTTTCATTCAAGTGTTCAATTTCTTTTGTCTTGGCAGGTGCTTTAGGCGCATCATCACGAACATCGAAAGCAGCAAGCTGCATCAGAGGAGAATAAATGGCATTATACAAATCTCTTGCCATATTCACAGCACCT
>NZ_JACJRY010000076.1:0-19146 GCF_014697485.1 Anabaena sp. FACHB-83
TCTGACAAGTACGGCTACACTTACGATGAAGTTTCAGAGATGCTGAAGGGGTTAGGGATTAATTTAACTGGCAGCAGAATCAAATATTTAGTAGGCAAGTTGAAGAAAAGCAGTCGTCGTCGTCACAAAGGATCTGACAATGGCAGTAGTACATCAGAGAATGAAGCTATTGAAAATCAGTCAGCAGTTGTTAAAAGCAGCGAAGCTGAAGAAAAACCTGTAAAAAGTACGAAGGGCAAGAAGAAACAACAGCCAGAAGCACAGAAGCAAGAGGAAGAATCAGAACCACAAAGCCAACCAAACAGGTCAGCTTTTGTGCCAAAAATTTACAGTGATGACGAAATCTAAGCTGGTTTATGAGTAAAGCAAAACGACGAAGTAGCTGTAGCTGTAGCGACCTGCAATGCTAATCGCTAAAACCTGCAATCATGACATTTTCAAACCAGGATTATTTGCAACTATAAAAGTCAAAAAAAAACGGAGGTTTTCTTAACTGCTACCCTATCACCGCCGAGAGCGCAACGAGTTCTTAAATTTTTGAAAGACACTATATCTACCGCAAAAATACACAGTGGCATCAATAATTCGTCACTCTAAAATTAGATTTTTTATTCCATTTTTTATCTAACTTTAGTTAGATGGTTAAATTCTAAAATTCACAAAAATAAGTAGATATAGGACTCATATTTGATTTCTGAAAAACCAAATTGGACAGAAGATTGCTATACAGAGCTTTATTTATAAGTATACTTAGCAATATTCAAGTACGATTCGTATATCTGGTTACAGTATTCATTACTAATGGTTTGAGACTTATTTTAACATTTAAAATGTTTGGTTCTTCAATACATTTTATGGGACAGAATAATAAATAAAATCAAATGGCAATCTGAATTACTTGCTGTGACTAGATTTTAATTTTTTGAATTTTCTAGATGATTGGGATTTTAATCCTGTACCATAAACTCACCGGAAGAGCCAAAAGTTTAAGTCACAACATCTATTTTCTGGAAAAATTTACTGATAATAGGGAGATGGAAAAATGGCTGATAAAAATATTAAAGGTTACTATCCAGGTTGGTTTCATAACGAACATCAAGGATTTATTACTTTGAAGTTTGAAGATGATAGTCAGATCGAACTTCGCAATCTTTCGTATGAAGATTTCACCTCAATGGTGGATATCCTTCGTAATTCTAGTAAAGGGTCTGTCTGGTATTCCGATGATCGTGGCTTACTTGGTACTCAACGCCAACTAGTAGGCGTAGGGTAGAGATGAGTCCTACTGCGCTGAAGATATCTTGACAGTAGTACTCTAGACGTTAACCGTCCCATTTTTTGCTCAATTTGGGACGGTTAAACGTATTTACAGACATTAACCCTAACGGGCGACAGTTAATTTTCAAATATTCACTCTTTTGTTAAGAAAAATCAAGCCAATACATAGCATTCACATTTTTCTCACATTTATTTTTTTAAATTTAAAAGTTAAGTAATACGTGTTCTCATAAAATAATATTACACATTTAGGGTGAGTTAAAATGGAAATAAAAAAAATAGATATCAGCAAAATCTTAGATTTATTTTTAAATTTCTGTTTCTTTGCCACCTACCTATTTTTCTTAGTTTATTTCATTAAATCACTTATTGATTATTCAGAACTATTTGAACCTGTAGGGTTTATTCCCCCTCTCGATCCCGTGACTGCTGTGGCGTTAATAGGTCTAGCAGGTGGAATTATTAATATAGGTACTATAGGCTTTTTAAACTATAGAAATGAAAGGAGAAAAATTATATCTATAGAAAAAGAAAAAGAATTTAATAAACGTCAACAGAAAATAGCTCGATTAGAAAAAGAACAAACCACATTGGGGACTTTAAGAACGATAATTAGTAATTTAAAAGTATTGAACAAATCATTGAGTTATAAAAATTTAGATAAAAATCAATTTTTAAAAATTGATAAAGAATTAGAAGAGAGCATAAAAGAATTAGAAGAAAATATTTTTTCAAACTGTTGCCAAATGCTCGCAGATATTAGACCTTTTTTAGTAGATATAGCCAATAACGAACATTTAGACAACACTGAAGAACTAGAAAAAATTCAAGATCAATTAAGCAAATTTATAAATGAATTAGACAAGGAACATACTATTCATGCAAATAAAATAAAGAATGATAAATTTCAATTAGAAAATCAAAATTGAGTTAACGGGACTTAAACAAAACTAAAGGTGAAAGAAGGGCATAATGTTTAACTAGTAAAGCTTTCACATTGAAAAAAGCTCATGAAAGAAACCACCCGCGCAGTCATGCCGCCATACTGGGGTACAAGTATCATTGGAAGAGAAAACCCTGTTAAGCTTAAAAGCCTTATCCCATAAGAATTTTACTGAGGGTTGTAGTAGCTAATTTTTCAAGTCACTTGATAGCTGCTTAACGAGAAACCAAGGGTTTCAACGTCGAAATATTTCTGTATTATTCATGTAATAACACATACGCGGTTTTCTGTTCCAATGGTACTAATACACCTGATTGGAGTTTTGGGCATTTATGATTGCAGTTCGCCAAACATACCGTAAAAAGCAGTAATCTTTATGCTCTCACGCTGTAGAGGGTTTCAAAAAGCGTGACTTGGCATACTAAACCGGACGCTCACTCAACGATTAAGTACACAATCATGAAAGGGAGCATCTTTTATTACTGATAGGTCAGTAGAAACGAAAACCGATAAATTTTCTCAGGTCACTGTCGGGTTAGTTACGGCTTGCGTCCGGGAAAAGTCAGAGTAAACTTCGGCAGGTAAGCAACGCAGGATAATCATCAGCAAGCCAGCCCTAACAGATGGGGTGCAGGAGTGCAGAATCCGCCGCATTGCAGTATTAGTAACCCTTGTGGCAACTTCAGCTACATACTTCAGGGCATCATCGGGGGATGATTCCGATTCATTAACCAGCATCGGAAAGTATTCATGGGCAAACCACCTTTCCTCATCGCTCAGGTCTGTCAAATTTTTATTACTATCGCTATAAAGACTATCTAATAGCAGGAGTAATATTTTTTTGAACCTGCGCCACCCGCCCCAACGCTCGGTAAATCGGCTAACCCAACTTTGGGAGATGTCCAAAATCTTGGCGATCGCATTTTGGCCAATTTTCTGCTGCGACTGCCAAAGGTGGGTGAAAGTGTTGACAATGGCATGTCCGGTCTGCTGTTCGCGGCTGCCGGCTTCGGTGCAGAAATCGCAGGCATCAACAACCTCTAATTTCACTCCTGGCAGTTCCGCGAGGAGGAAACTAAGGTCATAATCAGCGCAGAAGTAGAAAGTTAGCTTTTCTCCTGGGCGACGGTGGGCGCGTAATCGGCCAATCTCTTGAATAATTTCCGCCCTGACTAACTGGATAAGATACTGTTGAAAAGTGCTGTTCTTGTCTTCAAGGTTGACCTTACAACCAGTCATCACTTGAAAATGTGCTGCCAACGTGCCGATATTTTGGTAGGGAATGCCAAAGCTGGCTAGAGCATCACAATCACTGAACCGGTTAACCCCACGACCATCGACAAAGTGACCGTATTCAATCCGGTCTTCTGCCTCTTGTGCAACTTGTTTCCACTCGATAATGCCCAAACGCTTGTGGAGTTTGAGAAAGGTGTCCTTGAGGGCATTAACACGGGCAGTTAAGGAACGGGAGCGATTTTTAGACAGTTTACCTAGTCCAGTAACGTTAACAGCTGTTAAATTGCTGTAATCGGGGCGTGACTGCTCGATTAGAAGTAGAGGTTCATGGTAGTTAAGCTTGACTTTCAACTGTTCTGGGGGGGTAGTAGCATCGAGGTAAATATTAAATTGGGCAGAGTTGGCCAAATCTCGATATTTGGAGTCAGGGCGGGAAATAGTAATTTCACCCCATTTACAAGCCAAGTAACCTTCACCCTTCCAAGCTTCCAGGAAATCAGGCAACCAGTACAAGGGCAAATCCAGAAATTCTCTACCAGCTTGTTTTGCGCTGTCCTTAACTAGCTTCTTGGCAGCAAAACGGGCGGCGGCACTTTTAGAGAGTTGTTGATCCGCTTGGATATCGAGAGAATCTAAATCAGCGAGGAATTCTAAATTAGGCTCTACAATCTGGCGAATTCCTTCAACATCTAAATCATCGGGGAATTCGGGTAACATTGCCCTTAATGCCGCATCATCAAAGCCATAACGAGAATCGGGCTTAATTTCTTGGGCAAGAAGCTTACGCAAAACTTGTAAAACAGGCTGGAGTTTTGACCATTGCTCAGGCGGTAAACTTGTAGCTAGTTGCCCTACAGTAGTATCAAAATCTTTTAACCTGACTTGAATTTCGCGCACAGGCTGAATGAGCGTACCCGCTTCTTCCCAAATGCGACCAACTGTGAAAGGTTGACCAGCAGCGTTAGTTAAAGTAACTGGTGTAGAGTCGGGATGCGCTCGGATTTCGGAGAAATTTTGAATCACAGTGCGCTTAAGATAGCGGAAGCCGAAACCATTACCATGAGCGAAACGGCACTGGTTTTGGAGGGGACAACCGTTACAGATAGGGCTAATAGAACTTTCTTCAAAGTCTAGACTGACAAAGTTCTTGTCACGGAAGCCTTCAAATAAATAACTTCGGTGACAATTGCCGATGGTATCGGGAGTTTCACCCACTTTTGGACGCACCTGAAACGGATCACCCATTGGGGTTGTGCGGGTGGGGTCGATTTTTAAGCCATTGTGCCGTACTGGGAGGTCAACGAAATTAGCCTCAATGGGGAGTGTTGAGGGGTTGCGGTGGTTGGCATCCTGGTAGATTAGTTTTTCAATCCCAAAAAGGGCGGCGGTGAGTTGACCAGCGTTGTGCGACTTGCCTAAACCGGGGTGAGAATTATCTAAAATCTGTGTCCAGCCCTTAGAAATCGCTTCGACCCAGGCGGCAATATGCTCATCTGGGGAACAAGTAATAGAGATATCACCTGTAACGGAGCTTCTGTGTGGGATATTGCCACGTTTATAGACAATGACTTGGCGTACTGGGGCAGTAATTTCGGGTGCTGGCTCCGGGGAAGCGGGTTTGGAAAATCCCTTAGCAGCTGTAACGAATGGGGCGATCGCCTGCTTTAATAAATTCTGGAAACTGGTCAAGTCTTCTCGGACTTGCCCAAGCTCCCACTGCTCACGGCTAATCAGCCCTTTGTCACGTTGATAGGGTTCGTACTGCCGTTGCGGGAATCGGAAGCCGTACTGTTTGGCAATGTGAAACAGCGTCCCAATCGAGATTCCCCCGCGTCGGAAACTGCGAATCTTGGCGCGAATGTTCCAGGTTGTGCCAGGGATGGAGGGCGACCACTTCTCAGCAATAATTTCGGCTTCAGATGCCCCATAGTGATTGACCAAAGCCATCAACACTTGGCGGCATTCGTCGTAGTTGCCACTGCCAGGACTACGCGGTGGAATAAATGATAGTGCTTGTTGGATCAGCTGCTCAGTGTCCCAGCCTTCAACGTCGGAGATTTCGCGGAACTGCTGACGGCGTGACTCAATTTCTTTGATGCGTTGTTGGTATTCTTCCCTCTCCTTGTGGGCGATCGCAATTGCTTCAGTGACCCACTCATCTGGTAGGGTTGCAATCGGGTTGACTATGAGAAATTCTGCTTCTGTGTTGCCATAAAATACACGGCTGGCATCCTTACACGCTGGGTCATGCGGTAACTGCTGCATGAGAAACCGCGTACAAGCTTCTACCGTGTCAGCACCTTCAACATATTGGGGCAGAGGGAAAATTAACCGAAATTTATGCCAGTCAGGTTTATGACTGGCAGTGGTGTACATTAAAGCGCAGTGCTTTTGAATGAAAGGATGGGCTAGGGCTTCTTCAATGGTTAGTTGGTGCTTGTAAACCTTGATAGAATTGCCGAAATCGTCTTTAATTGGCTTGCCCTCTGCATCACGGGCAATAGAGGAATTATCGATGTCGAGTAGTAGCCAATGAGAACCGATAACGTTGGCCTTACTGCGCCATTTATTACCCAATAAGCCTGCACAGATGGCGTGACCTGCTTTGATGTGTTGCTGCACATCTTCTAGAGTGCCTTCTGCGTCGCGGAAGTTGGCAGCAAGTTTTTTAAAGTCCCAGTCTTTGTTTTTTCCTGTGGCATTAAACGCAAACTTGATTTTATTACTAAAAACAAGCTCTTGTTTTATCTCTAATGCTTCAGCACATTTATTACTTAATTGTTGATGCTGAAGCGAGTTATGAAATTGTTGTAATGGTGACATTGAGCAATTCCTCCTTGATGTGTGGTGGAGGAATTGGAGCTATCCTTTGGCAGTAATCTTTTAATACAAACTTTCAGAAAAATTAGACCAAAATTACATAAAATTCCTGAATTACTGTTCGTCTGTGAGTGGACGGTGTTACTATGGCTGAACACCCCAATCATCTTTGATAAGATTACTATTAGGGATATTAATCCGGCGGTTCAAACCAGATACCCCAATTCCAAGTGAATCAAAATCAGAAAACCTCGCTGTCCTATCGGGACGTGAGGTTTTCAGCTTTTAGACTATTCGTACTTGGCTAACCAAGCCTTAATAAACTCGGTTACTTCCTCCTGTTGAATTACAAATGCAGTGCCTTTTCTCCTGAGAGCCAGAATTTTCATATTTCCAACTTCAGAATAAAGGTGCGAATTATGATCATCAGCCGCCTTGGTAGGAGGCCATAAGACCAAAACTTTTGCTGTGGGTGTTTTTGTAGCTTCCCTTGAGGACATTCCAAACAAGTCTCTGTTCTTGTTCAGCCACTTCTCGTAATCTGACAATTCAAGTAGTGGGCAAGGATTCCAAATTTTTAGTCCATGCTTGTCCTTCCTCTTGGCCTGCAAAACCTCTCTGGCTTCGTTGTAGACAATCTCCTTATCTCCTATTGAGCGAATTGAGATAAATACATGAACTTTTCGCTCAAATCTCACAAACAAGTCGATAGGATTCTTGTCCTCTACCTTCAGCACTGGAAAAACTTGTATTCCTTGGCTTTTAAACTCATCTAAAAGTACGGTGGTTAATTTTTCCAGCCTCGCCAGTTTTTGAGTTGCTACCAAAGGCTTGTAAGCCAATCCAAAAAGTAGCCAGCCTAAAGGATGAACCATACCACCTGTAGCCAATGCTGCACCACTAGCCGCTAGAGCAACAGTGGATTCATAGTCTTTCGCCTCCCTAAGCATCTCTAACGCCGCTTCATTGTGCGGCGGGAGTTGAAAATCGTTTGGTGGGTCTTTTACGGCTAACATTGGCGACATCAAAATTAGTAATGATGTGAAATTAATACTAGTTGTTTGATTTTTCCCGGATGGGCTACCGTGCCTATAAAATTTACGCCTTGCAGTTTACGCTACATCTTTAACTGTAAAACCTTTGCTACACCACTGAACTAGCAGCCATCTGTCAGATTCTTTGTCTAAGGCTGGCTTTAGTCGAAAAGCAAAAAAATCTTCCCAAACCTCTACGCCGTGTTTTGTAACAAATTGTTTCTCTACTACTTTGAAGCTTTCCCAGTGGCGATCAGCAATTGCTGTCAGCAGTGGGATTAATTCGCTAACTGGTATCTGAGCAGTTATTTCACTCATTTGGGTGGCCTTCAAACTGATTCTGTTCTGCTAGATCGCCAGTGGCTTGCTCTGAGTCGCTCATTTTATTTGTCCTGCTTTTTTCGTTCTTTATATTGAGCTACCCAATCCGCAAGCGCGATGCTGGCGAGATTGGAAACGGATCGTTGTTGCTCATCGGCAATTGTTTGTAGATCGTCTAATAATTCCTGTGATGCCAGATAAATTGTTAATCGTGGTTTTTTTGTAGCCATTACGCATAAAAAGTATGCTGTATGGAGCTATTAAATACCACTTCTAAGCTATTTGCAATTTTTGTATGTGAAGTGTTGACACTTCGCTTAACTTCACATACTATATTAGTGTCAAGGTTATCGATACGTCAATAAATTAGATCAGCAAAGATATCGAGCTATTTGCATACACATCTGCATAGCGGTCGCCCTATGTCTGCGGTCGTTGCATGGTTGTGTAAATGAACACATAAGCATAGCGAAGAATACGCGGTTAACGGAACGACAGAAATAAAATCGCAGGCGTTGACAAAGGAGAGAGCGTAGCGTTTCACAGTGCAGGAGGATTCATGCACATCAATTTACGCAACTTAGAAGCAATTAACGAATTACCTCATGAGAATGAGAAAGTAATGCTTAATCAAAATCAATTACGGAGCTTGGAAGCAAGTTATCGTTGGCTTAGAGAACTCCAAGATTCAGCCGAATTCAAGCAACTCGAATATTATCCAGACGTAACGCTAGGTGATGCCATCCAAGCAATAGGCGAACTACTGGACGAACACGAGCCTTGTGATTACAACAGGGCGAATTTTACTGATGAACAGTTGTATTCGTGTCTAGAACGCTTACCAGTAATGCACATTCGCCGTGTGAAGTCTTGGCGCGAAAAAATTGCGCTCTTCATCTTAGATACAGCGTCAGAAGTAGCACTTGTGAGCTTGCTAACTACGAGTTTTATGGTTGTTGGTACTATCTTTTGTCGCGGCGTTGACCGCATTGAACAAAGCAGAGGCGACAAATATCAACCCATATGGATTTATAACGCCAAGCTTTTTGAAGGAAGCGCCATTGCATCTATCGCGGTCTTCTTGGGTGCAAGTTTAACGGGTGCGTGTGTGGCTGGGAGTAATAAAGATGAATAACTTAATTCCTGTGTACGACCCTTCTAGCCTTTCAGAGCGAAAAGTGTATCAAATAAAAGGTGCGCTGTATCGCTTTACAGGTAAATGCCCTTGGGCAAGAATTGACCATCCGCAATGGTGTTTTACGCCGCTTGCTGGGCAAAGGCGAAAAGCTGACATCAAGCTAAATCAGAACAAGGTTAGACATGGGATTTATGAAGTCCCCGGTATGGTGTCCAGTCGAAAATCTGAAGTAATGGGACAGGGCATACAGCAAACCTTGTTTTGATGTGTTCAATGTGACTGGCTTTAATGCTCCGTTGACCAACGTGAGCGCAAAAATTAGGCGATTCGGGGGCGTAAACGTGGGGGTAAATCAGAAAGTGTCAGTAAGTCGCAAACCCTGACTAGTCCTGTTATCGCGTGGTTATAGGCGACAAATCCTGGCTTTAGAAGTCCGTCCAAAGTCCAAAATCCAAAGTTATTGATAGTCGTCAGACTCAGGACTATATCAAATACCTCGAATCAGACTCAGGGCTATATCAAATACCTTGGCATAACCGGATAGCTAGTTAATTTTTGACTTGCTTAAGTAATAACTCGGAGGTAATGTGACCACAAAAATTTATTCAGTTAAGTATCGCCAGTTGAAACAGATTTATGAGCGCAACATAGGAAAACAAATTTCAGACATCACTTGGTATCGAGTAGTAGCTTTTCTCAAACAGCGTTTTAGCTTAAAAGTGGAGTCAGCGAATGCTCAAGAAATAGTTGAGACGTTTGCCGGACTAAGACGGCGCTACGGTGCGCTAACCCCAGCCAGTAAAGGATTTAACGAGCGTTGGCAAGTTTTCAAGCATTTTTATGAGTTAGACGCTAGTTATAACGGCGAGAGCTTTTTAGTTGTGCTGGCAGACTATTTAAAAATCAATCTTGACGACGTACCACGCAGCACCCGTTACTACTGGTTTAGTCAAGCCGGACTATCTTTTAACGCCCTTAATACTTACCACAGCAAAGATTTAGCCCTTGTTGCGTTCGTCGCGGCGAAGTGGGCAATTAACAGACGACAACAGCCCATGAAATCTGCTGACCCAAAAGCTTTAGCACTAGCCAAATAAGGAGTAATCATCATGTCTGACAAATTTACTAATAACGTCCGCGCTCGTTTGTACAAACAGGGTTATCAAGGATTCACCAAGGACGATTACACCCAAGCTGCCCTGGCTGTCGAGTGTGATGACCTGAACAATCCCACCAAAGACCAATTGAGCCAAGCCGTTGACTATCTCAAAAACAAAGCGACAAGCCAATTATCCGTAGCTGATGAACCCGTTGAAGAAAAATTCCTAACCCAAGTAGAGTTTGAACAGTCCGAGACTGAACTTGAAACAGGGACGCTCACGGTGGCCCCTCAAGATGTAGGCGAGATGATCACGCATAAAGCCTCACAAATGGGTGTAATCCTTTCAGAGCAACAAATTAATGACATAGCCGATAGCGTTGACACCTCAGCCAGCACCTTTGACGAAATTCTCGAACAAGTAGAAACAGCACTACTCGCTTATGCTGACTTTTCAGCAAATCAGGTTGACGCAAAGATTGACCAGACGTTGACTAGGGTTAAAGAGCGAGTAGTTAATCGTCATGAGCAAAGCAGAGACAAGCTATCTCGTGGGCTAACGGGCATTAGTGTGGCTTTGGAGAATAGCCGTAACCAAACTAAAAGCCAACTTAAAGGGATACTCGCCAGACTCAACGCGGCTCGATAGCGATGAATTAACATTACTTGAGTGTTTGTTCATTCGCTGGCTAAGAATGAATTACTTCTCCAGAATTGCTGTTAGTTTAGGTGCGATTGCTGCTTTCATTTTGCCCTTACATTACTGGGTATACCTGCCAATCAGAGAACATCACAACTATCAGCAATATCTCAAAAGAAGGCAAGCTATTGAGCAATATGTCAGGCGAATGGAGTATCACTGCCACATAATATTTACACCCGAAAAAGAGTATCGCTGTGAAAAATTCAATGAAGCTCAAGAATCAGGTAACTTCCAAGTCTCGCCACTTGGAAAGCCAGTTAAAAAATAAGTTCAATGTATCTACTAACTTGGTAGTCAGAGCGTTAACAGGTGATAAATCAGCATTGAAGCTGATAGGACAAATGGGTAATGACGGGGCAAAGATTAGTGAATTTGCCCCACAAGTAAGAGAGCAAATGTTAGCTGCTATCAAAGGCACTGAGGACTTAAATCTAGTCCTGAGCGATATCTATAAACAAGCTGGTGTTAGCGGTGAGAAGATTGAAAGAGCAGTGCAGTCAGCCGTTTTAGCTGACACTCATCTAGCAAATATCCTAGAAGAGATGAAGCTAGATTTCAATTCATCCCAAGACCAAGAAACCCTACGCCATCAACAAGCAACAAATCACATCAAGCTAAAAGCCTGGGTGGATAAGCACATGATGCAAGTTGATGGTGAATATAAGATGTTGCAGACAGAATTACAGACAGATATTAGACAACAAACAATTGACCTGCAACATGATAAGGAACTGGGCAAGTATTACTTAGAAATGGGTGATAACGCTCGTGATAATTTCAAGCCGAAAAAGCAATATGCAGCCCGTTCAATTGTCCAAAAAATCAAAGATGCCCTATTAGGTTTTTGACAGTTTAAGCCCGACAGCAAGCGCATAAAGTTACTGTCGGGCGAGTAAATATCTTGGTGCTAACATGACATACGATATTGAGTCCGACCAAGAAGAACTATTAAACGAAATCGCTCCAGATACGCCCTTACCCAAAGACTTGATAGAACATCTGGAATCGCGCAAGCAACACCGTAAGGATGTTATCAACACAACTGATAAATTGACCCGATTCTTTGTTACTTGGTCGTTAAATTCTACAGGATTATTTATAGCTAAATATCTCTTAATAACTGGCGGTGGCGTTAACTTGTGGCTGGCAATTACGCTCTCGTTTTCTATTTGCAGTGTTGGCTCTCTGGCTGGGTTAACGGGCTTGAGAGTTAATTACAACAGTGATGGACTAGAGGTAGATAATATGCAAAATATTTTTAAAACTGCTGGGGGTTTGTTGTTTGCAGGTGTCACCACTTGGTTAGCAGTTAAAGACTATCAATATTTTGAGAATTTGACTAAGGAAACAGTGAACCAGATTAGCCAAGACATCCAAATCATTGAAAAACAGAATCCACAATCAGACCCTTGGTTAAGTATTGCCGTCGCGTTGGCTTTATTCATTGGTTCCATTGCAATTATTTTTAGGGGACGAGAATGAAACAAGGTGTTTTCGAGTTAACGCTGGCTGGTGTGTGTGGTGTCGCCGCAATCATCGGGCTGGCAACATCGCAAACACGTCAGCCCTACGATTTGACACAGATTCAGTTCTGCCCCAGGTCAATTAATGGTGTAGAAAGTCAAGTAGCACTGGATAAGCGGTTTTGTAATCTGCCGCGTTTTGTCCTGACTGAAGAATGGCGACGCTACGGGCTGTATGGCAGCATCATTCCTTACAAGGGAGATGCCATTCAATGGGTGCGTGATTTACCCACAGACAACCCTAATCAGTTGCTAGGATATGGGGTTGCAGTTATGGGGCTGTGGGGTATTGTGGGTTGTTTAGTCGTGCGTTCGCAACGGCTCAAGCGCACTGATTATGAATTGGGGGAGCTTGAAAAGACTGGTGATTATGCAATTTGGCAGCACAATAAGCATAAACGTGAAGTTAAGCAGCATTCGACAGGGCTTTACACTGAACGCCTGAAAGATGGGCTGTCAGGACTGGATACAGAAGAACGCGTTGCGTTAGGACTGACTGACTCAGAAAACGAACGGGCTAAGGCACGTATTCAGCTTGAGGATTTTCTTCTAGCCCGTGCTGTGAATCATTCAGTCATGGATAAAACCATTGCTGAAAACCTTCGAGACAAGGCGAAGGCTGACCAGGAACGTGGGAAGATTGAGGGGAAGACCAAGGCAGCGATCGCAGAAAGTAACAGCAATCAATCTGTTGACCAGCAACGTGCCAACGAACTCATAGAAGCACTCAAAGCTCATGAAGATGGATGGTTGTGGAAGATTATCGACAACCTAACGCCACTGTGGTTAATCGGTCGCCAGGGGTCAGGTAAAACTTACACAAGCGCGGCTATAGCTCTTGTGAGAAAGCATTGTTTAGGGATTCCTGTTTACTACTTAATTGACCGTCACGCCACTGGGGACAACTCCAAAGCGTGGCGATATCTTGATACTCAAAATATTGCCGAGTCAGAGGTAGAGATAGGTACTGCGCTTGATGGTCTGTGTGAGCATTGGTTGTTAAGAATTAAAGGGAAGAATGACTTAGAGCAATCTGCGACTATAACCCCTGAACAAGTGCTGATTGATGAGTACACCAACTTGAAATCATTGATTGGTGAACCAGCAGAAAACTTTTATAAACTGCATTTGACAGACACTAGAAAAGCCAAAGTTTATGTTACTGGTATTACTCACAATGACACGAATTCCAGCTATCCAGAAGGCACACAAGCAATGAGGGAGGCGGGTACAATCCTCATTCAAAAGTTTTCGGCTAATGGTAAAACGCCACTGTCGAGAGTCAAGATTGTTCGTGGCTTGCTTGATGACAACGGTGAAGAATTGAAAGAGGCAGAGCGCACACTACCAAACTGGTTCAACCCAGAGGATATTTATAATCATTTCAACGGTAAGCCGATTTCTTTTGATGTTTAATTCTTTTTTAACACTATGACATAATAATTTAGAATCATTATGTCATAGTGCTTTCACCAAAACCCTAATTTTAGTCATCCTGACGTAGATATAGCCTTACAAATACTAAAATTAAACTAAATTCAATTATTTTAGTATTTACCAGTGAAATTTAGGCAAGCTTAAATCTAAACTCTTGTTCTACCTCCCTCTATAAGCTTTTCAGTTTTAACGACCAAAATTTTTTCGTTGCTAAAATTAAGCTTTTTTGGTGAAAATATGCGGTTGATAGGAGGCAGTTTTTGGAATTTGTGATCTACATTATTCTGATACAAATAAAATTGTGAAAACATAAATAGTAGTTCAATAACCATTTTTGATAGCGTTAATACAACTACTATGCGCTGTAAAAGTTCCCACGAAATAAAGGGACGACTTGTGACTTCATATTTCAACTGTTCTTCTGCTTTTTTAGTTCCATTAGATAGTCTCAATTTCATAATGTCTCGCTCAACTCTATAACTCTATTCTGAAATAGGAGATGCCTGAAGCCAGGTGTAGAGAATAAGCTAGAAATTAGAATTTATGCAGAACTTATGCAGAACTTATGCCTGACTTTGACTGACTTGTTATGAAAATCCCGGTTTATGATGCAAAATAATTGTTATTGCTCATAAGTATAGCGAGCCATGTCACAAGACTCACTTCGGATTGCCCGGACATCGGTTTCAACTGTTAAATCAGCTTTAAGACACAACAGCTATGGAAATCAACAGGCTTTGGCGGAAGCTGTCGGATGCAGTAGAGATACTGTGAGCAAATTTTTCCGTGGCGTTGCAATTAAGTATTCTAACTTCGTTGACATTTGTGAGAAGTTAGGGCTGGAGTGGCAAGACATCATTTCCAAGATTCGTCATAATCTCCCACAAAAAACCTACAGTAATTTTGTCGGACGTGAGACGGAGAAAGAGAGATTACTAAAGTTGCTTTCTCCTGACCATGCCGCTCCTATTATTACAGTTGATGGCATTGGGGGCGTTGGTAAAACCGCTTTAGCAATCGAAGTCGCCTACCAATGCCTGAAAGCCAGCCAGAATAACCTACCGGACATACCTGTATTTGATGCCATCATTTTTACTTCTGCAAAGTTGCGAAACCTTAATTCAGCAGGAGGAATCTTGACTATCTTACCTACATCTCAGCAACAGTTTAATTTAAGCAATATTTTCCGGGCAATTGCCGATACCTTAGAGGACAGAACTATTATTGCTGAAGCCGCTCCTGAAGAGTTACTTAACGCTGTACATAAAAGCCTTGCCAAGCAGCAAACGCTACTAATCGTAGATAACTTAGAAACAATAGACGATAAAGAAAGTGTCCTAAGTTTTTTAGATGGTTTACCTCGCACTGTTAAATCTATAATCACTACTCGTGAACAAAAGTCTATCTACGTTCATATCCGATTAACTTCACTTCCAGAGGCTAAGAGTTTAGAGTTAATTCAGCACGAACTAAAGACAAAAGATTACCCTGGGATTTGTCTTACAGAAGACGAACAAAAAAAATTATATCAAGGTACTGCTGGCATTCCCATAGCCATCGTTTATGCAATTGGTCGGTTAGCAGATAGCAGGTCTTTTGAAACAGTATTAAATGATGTACAATCTGCTAAGGGAAGAGTTGCTGATTTTCTTTTTACCCAAAATGCCACAAGCTTGCGAGGAAAACCCACTCATAAAATTTTGATGGCATTAGCAATTTTTCAAGATGCTCCTGTTTGTGATGCTATTGCAGCAGTTGCAGGGCTACAAACTGAAACTAGCTCGACAGTCCAGGAATACTTAGAGCATCTACAACAAATTTCTCTAGTAAGTATAAGGGATAGTCGTTACAATATACTTTCCTTGACACGTCAATACATCCTAGCAGAACTTGCTGCTTATCCAGATTTTGAAAGAGAAGCACGAGAACGCTGGGTAGACTGGTATTTAGATTTTGCTAAGAAGACTGGTGGTGTTGATTGGGGCCCAAAAGAAAGTGGATATGTCCAGCTAAAAGAAGAATGGGGGAATCTGATCAACGTAATCGAATGGTGTGCAACCCAAAATGATTACAAAAATGTCACAAACTTTTGGCAATATCTCCATGAACCTGCTTATGGTTATGGTTATTGGCGCGAGCGAATTCGGTGGATGAAATGGTTAATCGAAGAGGCTAAATTACGTGGTGACTGGGTAACTTTTGTGAAGATAACAACTAACGTGAGTTGGTCATACATAAGGTGGTATTCACCTGAAAATTTGAAAATAGCAAGCGATTTATTAATGAGAGCCTGGGAACTTAGACATCACGTAAATTTGATTGAGCAAGATTTCATAGCTCATAATATTGCACAACTACATATCGTCCAAGAAGAGTATAATGAGGCACGCATTTGGTTAGACAGGCAAGAGGAGATTATCAACGGTGCTGAAATGGAAGAACGTTATCAGATTCGACGTTTGACAACGGTTTTATATAGCAGAGCCGAAATTTTTTATTTTGAAAAAAATCATGTCCAAGCAAAAATGCTATTCCAACAAGTAAGTAGTCAAGCAGAAGAAATTGAGTGGCATCGTTATAGTAACTACGCACAAAATTGGTTGGCTGATATTGCAATAGTTCAGGGAGAAATTAGTGATGCTGAAGAACTATTGAAGACAGGTTTAGCTGTAGCTGAACAAAATAATCTCAAAAGGCGAATTTTCTGTTACCAAGTTTCTTATGCACGTTTAGAGAAAGCAAAAGGCAATTTAGAGGAAGCTCGTGAATGGGCAGAACAAGCACTTGATGGTTTTAATCAGCTTGGCATGATAAGAGAAGCAGAAGAGGTTCAATCTCTTCTTACTACCCTAGTATAAGATTACAGAATTATATTTTATATTTCCAAAGGTACATAGTCTGACTGAATTTATAAGTCATAATCAACGTTTGGGGAATATATAAAACATATTTAACTCCAAACTTATTAGGCGTGTTCTAGCAATTTTAGGTTTATAATGGATAACTGTATTAATCAAAAAAAACTTGTTAGCAAATCACTCCTTTATAAACAGAGAATTGCAATAATTTCTGATCATGGCGATCCTTCTACAGAAATTGGTGTGGAAGAGGCAGGTGGTCAAAGTGTTTATGTTCGCCAATTGGGTGAAATGCTGCCGACTTTCGGTTGGTGGGTAGATATATTTACCCGCAAGCTCAACAAAGAAGACCCAATGATCGTTCAAAATTCTCCTTACTGCCGAACTATCCGTTTGGTTGCTGGGCCAGAAAAGTTTGTTCCCAGAGATCAGATTTTTGATTATATGCCTGAATTTGTCTCAGCATTTGAAGCTTTTCGCAAGCAGGAAAACATATATTATCCAATAGTTCATACAAACTATTGGCTGTCTGCCTGCGTTGGTTTGGAATTAAAAAATATTACTAACATTCAGCTAGTTCATACCTATCTCTCTTTAGGTGTAGTGAAGTACGAAGCTGCTTTAAAGTACAAAATCCTGACTCAGCTACCCGAAATTGCAGCAACTCGATTGAGAATTGAACAGCAGGTTCTGGAACAAGCAGATTGTGTAGTTGTAAACAGTCTGCAAGAGAAAGAAGACCTGCGTAATTTAGTTTCTCAAAAGGGGTGTATTGAGCTTATTCCTTTGGGAACAAGTCTTGATCGATTTCATCCTATACTTCAGTCAGAAGCTCGAACTAAGTTAGGGTTAAACCTAACTGAACAAATTGTTCTATACGTAGGACGCTTTGATCCTCGCAAAGGTATAGAGACAATGGTTCGAGCTTGCGCTCAGTCTAAAACTCGATTGACGGGGAACCTAAGATTAGTAATTGTGGGAGGAAGTTGTCCGGATCGCATAGATGGGCCGGAACGTAAGCGAATTGAGCAAATTGTTCAAGAAGTAGGACTTTCTGAAAAAACCTTATTTGTTGGTCGAGTTGACCATGATATGTTACCCCTGTACTATGCCTGTGCGGATGTGTGTGTAATACCCAGTCACTATGAACCGTTTGGTCTAGTCGCTATAGAAGCGATGGCTTGTGGTACTCCAGTCATAGCTTCAGATGTTGGTGGCTTAAAGTACACAGTTGTAAATGAGGAAACTGGCTTGTTAGTACCTCCCAATAATATTGAATTATTTGCTGAAGCGATCAACCGGATTCTAGCAAATAAGATTTGGGCTGAACAGTTGAGTATCAATGCCTCGAACCGAGTACATAAATATTTTGGTTTAGCAACAACAGTTGGTAAGTTAAACAGGCTTTACAAGAATTTGCTATCTCAAAAAGCAGAACTCACACTGACAACCTAATGCAATCAAGTCATTTATGAAAAACCCTCGTGTTATCTGCATTGGTGAAATGTTATTTGACCGCTTTTCTGTACAAGTAGACGAATCATTGCAACAGGTTACATCTTGGCAAGATTCTCCAGGCGGTGCGCCTGCTAATACGGCTTGTGCTTTGGTTAAATTAGGCATTCCCACTGCTTTCATTGGTTGCATAGCTCAAGATGAGCTAGGGGAATTATTGATAAATTTACTCAAAGATTCTGGCGTAGACTGCACAGGTGTACAGCGTCATCATACAGCACCTACAAGAATTGTCTATCTGCTTCGGGACAAAATAGGTAACTCTAATTTCATTGGATTTGGTGGTCGTGACCCCGCAGAATTTGCTGATGCTTATCTCTGTGCTGAACTATTACCTATCTATTTATTTAAAGAAGTAGAGTGGCTGGTTTTGGGAACTTTGGAACTTGCTTATACTAGAAGTCGAGAGGCAATTTACAAAGCTATTAGTCTAGCAAAGTTTTATGACATAAAAATTTTTGTAGATATAAACTGGGAGCCAATGTTTTGGCGAAATCCAGACACTGCTTTGCACGAAATAAAGGAATTAATTAAATATGTGAATTTTCTCAAGTTAACTGTTGATGAAGCCAAATTTTTGTTTGGTACTACTGAGCCGAAAGCAATTGCTCAATCTCTCAGCAACCTTAAAGGTGTGTTAGTAACCGCCAGTGAAAGAGGTTGCACCTATTATCTAGGAGAATATGAAGGCAATTTGCCGTCCTTTTCTGTTGAAGCTATAGATACTAAAGGGGCGGGAGATGCTTTCAATGCAGGAATAATCTGTCAGATACTCAACTATGGCATTCATTGTTTGGCTGATCCAGAAATTATCAGAGAAATTGTTACCTATGCAAGTGCTGTAGGAGCAATCACTACAACGAAATTAGGAGCAATTACAGCTCAACCCACACTTATTGAAGTCGAAGCTTTCTTAAGTAACCATTGCTTAAAGGGGGATAGCATTAGTTAGTCAAGGCATGACAAATCTCAGTGCAACTAGCTATCCTTGCAACGTGAGTATCCAAATTTCATTTTCCATAGTTTAGGTAAAACCATCACATCAATACCCGCCCCTGCCCTACCCGACACAATTGCCGTTTACAAGTTTTCTTCGTTAAGTAGAGACGAATCAATTCCTGAGTAGGTGGTCAAAAATCTTAATTATTTTCTTGCTGTTCTAGTAAATTTACCAAATCAGATATAGTAGAAAAATCCACAAATTCCTCACCTAATACTTCCAATTGTTCAGTAGATAATAC
>NZ_JACJRY010000077.1:0-18885 GCF_014697485.1 Anabaena sp. FACHB-83
ATCTTTTTTACGCAATTTTGCTCCAACTACAACAGAAATGGTTGATAAACTAATCTCAGTTGCACTCGACTTAATAAATCCTCAACATTTAAGAAACTGGTTTGCTAGTTGCTGCTACTGTACCTCATAACAGCCGTAGGTGCTGTAATTCTCCTTGCCAAGAACCATGTTTCATTAATAACCGCAGTGCTTCTTGTAACCGAGATAAGTCTTTTTCTTGCCACAAATCTGCTGTTTTTTTACCAATGACTTCCTCTTTTTGCCAACCATATAAAGTTTCGGCAGCTTTGTTCCAAAACAAGATGTTATCATCTAAATCGCGGACAAAAATTGCATCGGTGGCGACATCAAGTAAGGCGGCTTGTTCGCGGATTTTTTGTTCTGTTTGTTTGCGTTCAATGGCGTAGCGAATGGAACGTTCTAATAAAGGTGCAGTTAATTGACTTTTTTCTAAATAATCGGCTGCACCGGCTTTCATGGCTTCGATATCAATTTCTCGATCGCCTTGACCTGTGAGTAAAATAATTGGTGCAGTACAACCATTAGCGACGGCTGCGCGTAAAAGTTCGAGTCCGTTGTGAATGCCTAAACGATAATCTACTAGATATATATCATGTTGATTTTGGGCGATCGCCTGTTGTGCATCTGCATAATTATCTATCCATGATAATTCACAGCTTGCGACTTGAAATTCCCCGAACCAATCACGAGTCAAAATATAATCATCTTCGTCATCATCAATGAGTAGAACTCTGATTGGGTTTTTCTTCATTTTCTCCTCCCACTACTGCTAGTGGTAATTCCACAATTTCAAACCAGTATTTACCAAAGGTTTCCATTAGTTCTACTAAGGCAGAAAATGTCATTGGTTTGACTATGTAAGAATTAGCACCCAAACTGTAGGTGTGATGAATATTTTCTTCTGCCTTTGAGGTGGTCAGGACGATAACCGGAATTGTTCTGAGTTCAGGGTCGGTTTTAATTTCTTTTAGCACCTCCAAGCCGTTTTTTTTGGGCATATTCAAGTCCAGCAAAATCAAGCCAGGACGTGGTGCAAGTTTGTTGTCAGTATATTGACCACGGCGATGGAGATAATCCATCAATTCTTCTCCATTACTGACTGTATGTAAATCGATGGGCAATTGACTCACTGTGATTGCCTCACGGACTAACATACTGTCATCTTCGTCATCATCAGCCATTAAGATAGTCACGGTTGGTTGCCGACCCTTCACTATGAATTTTCTCCTGAGATATATACTTATTAGTATGGATTAAAGCTGGAGAAAAAACCCAAATATTCTGATATCTTTGACAGCTTGTCAAACTTACACCTTGATTCGCGGTTAAATTGCTAAACTTCTGATTTCCAGTAGATATTCGCCTCCTGGATTTATGCTTGAGCTTATAATAGCTATTCTAGATTCTGGCTTTCAAGTCATCATTTCTACGGTTTTGCGGGAAAATTGCTGGTAGTTTCTAGATGTATAGCAGTAGTCAGAGATGTTAGGACAATTTCAAAGTTTGAATGCCAGAAATAGTAAGACTTTTCCTCCTGACTTGAAAGAGGGTGTAAGGGTGTAAGGGTATGGGGGTGTAGGGGAAGGATATCTTTCATCTATGACTGTGAAATTTTTTCATCGGGACTGCCTTCTGCTATATTTGTCCAATTAACCCTATTTTTCAGAACTGGAATAATACCTCTGGCAGAAGAAAAACTATGTAGGAGAATTTATTGGCAAATTGACAATTAATTTTGTACCTTTTCCTGGGGTGCTTTGAGCAGTAATTGTGCCGAAATGGCGTTCGGCGATTTTGCGACAAATAGTTAAGCCAATGCCTGTACCTTCATATTCTCGCCGACCATGTAACCTTTGAAAAATTTGAAAGATGCGATCGCTATACTTTTGTTCAAATCCAATACCATTATCTTCGATGATAATTTGACAAAATTCCAGTCCCACGGCTAATTGTGCTGATTGATTATTTAAATGTTGACTATATATTTTGACAATAGGTGTCATTTGTGGGGGATGAAATTTCAAAGCGTTACCAATGAGATTTTGCATTAATTGGCGCATTTGCAGAGGATCAGCTTTGATTGTTGGTAAATCTTCCACTTCCACAGTTGCGCCTGTTTGTTGAATTAAAACTTCTAAATCCGACAATACCTCTTGGGTGATTTCAGCTAAACTTACAGATACAAAAGGTTGCGCTCTGGTTGTTACCCGTGAGAGCGTTAACAAACCTTCAATTAAAGTCTGCATTCGCAAAACAGCATTCTGCATTCTTTCTAAATAATCAGATGCAGCTTCAGGTAAAGAGTCACCACAAGTAATCAGTAAGCGTTCGCTAAAAGTTTTAATTTTGCGTAGCGGTTCTTGTAAATCATGGGAAGCAATAAAGGCAAATTCTTGCAGTGCTTCATTAGAACGGCTGAGTTCTTGTCGTTGACGAGTTTCGGTTTCCAGAATTTTGCTTTGGGTTAAAGCGATACCAATTTGATCTGCCAGTTGTTGCAAAAGTTCAATTTCCCAGTTATTCCACTGTCGGGGATATACACACTGATTGGCAATTAATAAGCCCCAGATTTGATTTTGGAGAAAGATTGGTACCGAAAGAACAGCTTTGACACCCAACTCTTGCATAATTTTCAGGTGTGGCGGTGAGATGTTTGCTGCTTCTTGTTCGTCGTCTAAATTACTAATGGTGTTAATTATTCCCTGGCTGTATTTTAAAACATACATTTCTCCGAGAGTCGGCTCATTCAATTCCAGACTTGAGGCCATTGGCAAACCAGGAACCACGGCTTCTTTTAAAATTAAGATTGAGCCGTTGGAACGTAGTCGTAAAATCAAAACTCTATCTGCACGCAGTAATTTTTGTACCTCAGTGACACTGGTTTGCAAAATTTCGTCAATCTGTAAAGACTGGCGAATTTTGACAGTGATGTCAGCAAATAACTGCGATCGTAAATTTTGCCATTGTAATTGTGCCTGTACTCGCTTACGTTCAGTAATGTCCATCATCGCACCAATCATCCGCACTGGTTGACCTGCTTGGTCATGGACAATATAAGCTCGGTCTAAAATGTAAGCATAGGAACCATCATAACGACGAAAGCGGTATTCATGTGACCAAAATTGTTGCCCGCTATTAATAGCAGCCCACATATCAGTATCAATTATTGGTTGATCTTCTGGATGTATGCGTTCATACCACCAATTTAAATCAGCACTCAACTCTGCTAAGGGATAGCCAAACAGGGTTTGTACAGCTTGATTCCACCACACCTGATTCGTCAGCAAATCCCAATCCCAAATCACATCATTAGTTGCACGGGTAATAATTTGAAATCGCTCTTCACTCTGGCGCAATTCTGCTTCTGCTTGTTTACGCTTGGTAATATCTATCACGATCCCAGACATTCGCACAGGTTCCCCAGCCGCGTTGCGAAAAACTACACCTTTGCTCACTAACCAGCGAATGCTACCATCAGCTAAAACAATCCGAAATTCTACATCATACTCCGCATCTGTTTGCACTGCTTCGATTACCGAGATGTTGACAAAATCCCGGTCTTGGGGATGAACATAGTGTAAAAAAGTTTCATACCGACCATCAAAACTACCAGGTTCCAAGCCAAACAGTGCTTCTTTGTTATCTGACCAACTAACTTGATTAGTAATTATATTCCAGTCCCAAGTTCCCATCCGAGCAGCTTCTAGGGCAATTTTCATTTGGGTTTCTCGTAATTGCGCCTGTTGATTTTGCTGACGTAATTGCTTGATGGCGCGAGATGCTGCTAAAAGACGGCGGATTCTATGGGATAATACCACCCATTGAATTGGTTTAGTAATGTAGTCGGTTGCACCCGCAGCAAAAGCTCGCTCTACCGATGCTGGCTCATAAGCCGCAGTAATCATTAATATTGGTGTATCCTGAATATCTGGTAATTTTTGTAATTTTTCGCAGCAAGTAAACCCATCCATAACGGGCATAATAGCATCTATAATTACCATATCTGGATGTAAATTAGTGTAGGTAGTAATTGCTTGGCAACCATTACTAGCTTCTACGACTCGATATCCAGCATATTCCATCAGTTGACGCAGATGAATTCTGGTCACATCGTCGTCATCGACAATCAAAATCAGCGCCGAATCTTGATTAGTCATGGTGATTGGTAGTTCTTCATCAATATCAAAATTTAAAATCAGAAATTTAAAATGCTATGGCTTATACAAATTATTATCAACTCTGTGATGGGACTCATATTTGATTTCTGAACAAAATCAATACAATCTCTGTTCCCTGTTCCCTTTTCCCTACCTTCACTCCTTAAATTCAGAAATCAAACCAAATTTTATATGACCACTACATTTACCGCACCAATTAAACCAAGACTCGAAGATAGTTTTGCAATTACCTTTGCTCCCTTATCCCTTGAGGAAGTCTACGCCAAAGCGGACGATGCAGCTAACGGTGCTGTGGTGGTGATGAGTGGTATGGTACGCAACAACACTGATGGACAACCTGTCGTCGCCCTAGAATATCAAGCTTATGAACCGATGGCGATGCGGGTGTTTTATCAAATTGCGGCTGATATTCGCACATTTTGGCCTGATGTTAAACGAGTTGTGATTCATCACCGCATTGGTAGGTTACAAGTAGGCGAAATCAGCGTTTTAGTCGCTGTCGGCTGTCCCCATCGCGGTGAGGCGTTTGAAGCCTGTCGCTATGCTATTGATACTTTGAAACATAACGCGCCAATTTGGAAAAAGGAGTGGTATAGCGAGCTAGATGGTAAACTATCTAGCAGTTGGGTGAGTATTGGTGCTTGTGAACAGTCAGGACAAAATTGCTAAAATTCCCGAAGTGGTTGCCTATGCCCGTGTTTCGTCTAGAGAACAGGCAGAAAATTCCGCTGCATTAGATCAGCAGATAGCTCGTCTTAAGGCGGCAGGGGCAGAAATAGTATTAACTGATACTGAATCTGGACGTGAGGGCAAAGAAGACCAACGTTCTAATTTTCAGAAACTCATGCAGTGGGTTCGAGGCGGATTAGTGAAGCAAGTTATTATCACTCGTCTTGATAGGTTATCTCGTTCGCTGCCTACACTGCGTAAAGTTTTGAGTGAGTTTCAGGAATCAGAATGTTTGCTATTAGCGTTGGATGACAATCTCGATCTGTCCACCGCCACTGGAAAGTTCCATGTTAATATGCTGGGTGCCCTTGCCGAAATGGAAAGCGATCGCCTTTCGGAACGTATTAGACGAGGTAAAGAGCATTTCCGAAAAGAGAAACGTGCCTCACATGCGCCATTTGGGTACATAGTGAGGAACTATCGATTCTATCCAAATCGTGAACCATTTCTCTGTTTGCTAGCTGATAAAAAAGAGTATTCTAAAGCAGATATGGCAAGGGATTTGATTGAACACTATATTACGAAAAAATCCCTAAATGAGGGATGCCGATACTTTCAAAATCGTTATGGTTACTCAGAGTTTTGGCAAACTGCGTTCAAAAGATGGCTTACCAGCCCTGTTCTGCAAGGTGATTTGGTATACTACCCTAAGTCTAAAAATCCAGAGATACATCCCAATACCCATGAAGCCTTACTGAGCCGAGAAGAAGCGCAAACGATTAAAGATATTATAGATTTTAACCGTAAGATAGGGGGTTTTGGACATCGTCGAGGAGTATATTCCCTTACTGGATTAGTGAGATGTGAGTGTGGTGGTGGCTGTGTAGTAGCCACTGGTTCAAAAGGAGTAATTAAATATTTTGTCTGTGCGCGAACCCGCTTAGGGCGGTGTGAACGTAAGCATAGCGTTAAAATAGACAAACTAGAAAATGCCGTAATTGAAGCTTTAATAAGTAGAGCGGATGAAATTGCTCTGTTTGCAAATGTAGGTTTTGTAGAAGAGTCACCAGAATTGCAGGATTTAAGAATACAGCTAGCAGAATTAGAAGCATTGACTAATACTAGACGGAATGTGAACCCTGCCATTTCTGAAGCTATGCGTAAATTAAGAAATCAAATTGAGCATTTACAACAACAAACCCAAAATCAAGACCAAATCAATCTCAATAACCGAGAATTACTTAGGCTAGTAGCTTCACGTCATGATTTTTGGGCTGAACAGGACACAGTTCAGAAACAAAAGTTTTTTCGGGCATTGGTTGATCATGTTCTAGTGTCAAATGGCAAAATTCTTCAGGTTGTACTAAAGGTGTAAGTCCCTTTCTACGAGCATAATCCAGCATAGCTTTTCTCAAATCTTCACGAATAGTCATCACACCTCAACTCCTGTGGTTAGTCACACTTTACTGATTTCCAAAACAGTGTTCATAAAAAGTTTTCCTACTAGTGAGGTACGACTTCTAATGACAACTTCTAATGACACGCGATGGTTAAATTGCTTACAGATAAAACAATTAAGACAATTGCAACCAATATCTTGAAGGGAATTAACTACTTGGATTCGCAAAATTCATTTCTCGGCAAGGTTCGTAGTAATCATTAAACTTTTAAATAGGTAAAAAGCAGACTTTGCAGACTATGACCTTAAATTTGATCACGATAACGAACCCAACAACCACTTACATAAAAATTGAAAAATTGATAACTTGGTAACAAAATCTCGTGTGTTCTTTGGCAGAGAACATTCTAGAGTGGTAACAAATTTGGTAACTATTAGGTAACAAACTTTGCCTATACTCGCTGTACCCTTGGATATCATTTAGGTTGAGCCTAGATAAATCGAAGGTAACAGAATACCCCTTATTGCCAAATATCATTGATGAGCATTGTTCCCATCATCAGATGTGTTTCTATTAAGGCATTTAAGCCTTTTATTCCTGTTCGTTACCAGTTTGTTACCACTTTTATTACCAGCTTCAAAGTCTATTGCAAAAAGTAGTTAAGGTACATTGTTACCAGTATTACCAGAATCATCTTTGATGCGGATTTTGTAAGCTCTACCAGACTGTTGATTATCAATTGCATGACCCAAATCAACAAGCAGTTTCATGAATGCTCTAGCCATATCAGCTGTTGGTTTCTTACGACTCGATGACCAGTGAGTAACATCCCTTGCCCTAATCCAGCCCTTTTCTCTAAACTGTTCTACAAATCTGGTAATTCTTGATGAATCTGGATGAATTGTTATGCCAGAATCAGCATAAATCAGACGAGCTTGACCAATCAACCAGTTTGTAAATGCGATCGCTGCCTCTAATGTTTCGTTTGGCACGATAGTTTCGGGTATGCGATTATCAACAGCAGCATTCACACAATGGACGATAAGAGCAATTCGAGCTGCCCTTTCTTTTGCTTTTGGATAAATAGCTCTCAATGCAGAATTTGGTTCAGAAACTTTCTGCTTTTCACACCAACAATGCCATTCTTTCCAAACTTGTTGCCCATTTTGATTTAGTTGGTAAGTCTTAGGCGACAAGTTTTCTAAGTTCTTGTAAAGATTTTGAAGCACTAATGAGAGATTATGGCTTGTTTCATTACCTGGTGGCGGCATTTCTGTTAATGGTAACTGAATCCACATATATCTAGGCCAAAACCCGTCATCTTCCTCCAAGTTACCCATCTGCCTTCGCAAAACACAGGGTTGAATTGTTCCTACTACACTTACAGATGTACGAGATATCAACATTCTAGGGCTAGATTTGCGGTTAATCTTGATGGGTTTACCATCATAAGCAGATAGCCATTTTTGGCGATCATTACCTTTGCCTTGAAAACGATATTGATTGAATCCAGCAAATAATCCTGCTAATTCATCGACTGCAACAATAACTCCTCGATTTGGTTGCTTGCTCAGGCAATCAGCGATCGCCTCTAAAGTTGCATCTTGAAGGTAATACTCTCGCGGAAATGGTTCAGTAGGCATATCCTCTCTCTCATCTTTGGAGAGTTTTTGCCATAGGGCTAATTCCTGTTTATATCGTGCTAAATCATGTTGATAAGCCTCTTCCGCATCTGCCTGCAACTCTTCCAGAGGATTCAGTATGCTATTGAGAATCGGTGATTTTGTAGTCCCGGTCTCTCCAACCAAAGCCATCCACAAAATTGCAAGTGGGCAGAAGTTTGTAGTATGGTCAATTTCGATATAAGTATTAATCCTTAATAAAGAAGCTGCAACAGGTAACAAAACCCCCATAAAAGTTTCAAGCGGAACATTGAATTGTTTAGCTAGGCACGTTAATGGATCAGTCAGGCGCGAAGAAAGTAATGATTGAACAGGTGCAGGTTTCTTCATTATTTCAAGAAGGCTTTGAACCTCTTGAGCTAATTCCTCTGTATCTTCTGATTTTTCAGAGCATAGTAATAAAGACTGTTGATCATCCTTGCTTGTGCTTCTACGAGTACCAAATGGAGATTGCCAACCGTTCTGTTTAGCAAATAGTCCTAATGTGCCTAGCCCAATACCCTTACCGGATTTGAATGATTCCCAATGCGTTGCACAGGCATCTACTTCATAGTTCGTAGCAGCTTGACTCCAGTTGTCCCACTCAGGTAATAATTCTGAGCTAACAGAGTGTAAAGCCATTCCAACCTTAATCCAAGTATCGTAGTCTTCTGTTGCGAGAATGGCATTGAGGTAAGACAAAGCCCAATCCTTGTCAGTCCATGTTTGTAAGCTATTAAAGGTTTTACATTTTACCTGAGTGAGTTGATGCGGATGTTGATTCTCCAGCATTTGCTCGATTATCCATAGAGGAACTTCTGCGATGTCACATTCCGCAGGAGACTGACTTGGATACCATTTATAAGCTCCTGTAACAGGGTGATATCCAACAACAACAGACTGACAACCATCCCAACGGAGTTCCAGTTGTTCAGGCTTGCCATCTTCTCCTTTGGTGTCTGTTTTGATTTTTTTGGTGGCGATCGCTCCCCAGTACTTTTCTGGTACTCGATAAATAGCCTGATAGCGTCCTTCTCTACCTGATGTTAAGGTAACTGTTTGAGGTAATGCCGCTTCAACAGACTGTTGTGAAAGTTTCTGAATTAGGTCGTCACAACTTGCTCCATCATGATCAACAAACACTAACCCGTTTGATGGAGTTCCACAAAGAACGCCAACTGCACACCACCGAGAAACAGGCGTATTAATGATTTTGCCATCCTGTTTCTTCATTTTTAGACATTGGAATTCTCCAGTTTCGACTGCTGCTTCAAAATCATGTAGTTCCAAAGGAGTATTTTGCCAGTTATTTCCCAATGGAGCTTTATTGTTCCCCACAGGAACCAGTGCCCAATCTTTAGGTATTAATTCCAAGTCCTGAAGAAGTTGCCGAGGCGTTATTGTGTTAATGCTGTTAGAATCGTGAGCAGAAAATTTATTTTTACTTTGGCGATCGCTGTTAGTTGCAGTAATCGCTTCTTTATGGATTTCATTCATTGCAAGTCCTATTTTGGTAATGAGTCTGAAAAGAATTAATCCAAGAGTATTGAGACTACCTTTGAATTGAGATTTCTAAACTTGCCAAATAGCGTGCAATTTCCTGCGTGTGTGCGTCTGGGTTGTGCTTATTTGCCAGCCAATTAAGGCAAAGCTCTAAATTGTAGCGAATTGTTCGGGAATTCTCTCTAACGTAATGAATTCCTTCGAGCCAATCACCACGCTGCCGGATCGCTTTTAAAGTGTGAACACTGTACCCAAGCCTTTGTGCAAGAACATGCTTATTACAAAAAGAAAAAGACATAAAGACTCCTTTAACTTTACAGACATAGTGATTTTTACCGAGTAGAGAAAATTCTCTAAAATCTCCCATATCTCTCAGCTACATGATTTTTAAATAGAAGAACAAAGTTCTTGAAACTCTAGAATTTATAGGAAATGCTCAAGTAACTTAGCTTCAAAATGTCTTATTTTGAATTTTGCCAAGCTACCTATGTGCAAATTCACCATTGATTCCACTTATCAAAATAAGCTCAAAAATCTCCAATCTATATATCAATATGAAGTTGTAAAAATATATTAAGCAAAAATGTCAATTATAATTTTTGTACTACAGGTAATGTATTAACTAAGGTTAAAGGAGTTCAGACTATAGCACCCCCTAAGAAACTCTCAAATTTTTCAATGTCTATGTCCATCTACTTAATATTGCTTAAAACTTTTAAGTAAAAGTTAATATCCAAATAATTACATACAGCTATAGCTAACCAGATAACGTCAAAAAACACAGATGAAAGCTTTAACCAAAAATGATGAAGGTAGAAATGGTTAGCGAATTGCTACCAAACACCTCACTGTAAAAAACCAGTCAAATTGTGGATGAATTACACTAAGTAAGTGAAATTATGGGTTACGAACCATGCTCAAGCATTATTACCCATTACCTTGGCCAGACAAAAATCTTGATGACAGTGAATTACAGTCTTTAGCCGAGAGATTTATTCGTCCCGACAAAGCCTTACAAGAACTCCCACTCATCCTGATTCCAGAATATCTGCTGCCCCTGTCTTTTGATATGAAGCAGCAACATCCATTCATCCAAAAGTCAACACAGGAATGGCTTGATTACGCAAAAAAAGACGATGATCGTTTAAGAATTGAACGTCGATGGATTCCACATATCCCTGTATATATTCCTAATACAAACAAAGGCAAACAATTTTTCAAGATTGCGAAAGCAATTGGTGATATTCCTCTAAATGCTCCTGTCATGCCCAAGAATCAAAACCAAGGCTATTGGCTCAAAACGTTACATTATTTTTGGCAAGCAGCAGGAGTCGCCTTTGCTCATCAACTATTGGGAATAATACAAGACCCACTTGAAGAAGGAGGTATTCTTAATCATCGACTACCACAAAGCATCATCCAATCTCTGAAACTAACGAGAACTATAGACATTGCGTTGTTCAAGATTTTAGTTAGAAGCCAGCGAATTATTAAAATATGGGCGAAACAAAATAAAATTACCTACCCGTTCAATCAGCCCTTAGAACTTTTTCTTGAAATACTCAAACAGGATTTTCTGATTAGATGGCAATTAGGCCCATGTAACCAAGATTGGCAATGGATGACAAAACAAACACAAAGGGACAATATTTTAACCAGAATTTATTTACTTAAAGAAGGAATTTGGAAAGAATCGCCCCTCGTTAATGCTTGCTACTGTAAGAGGAAAGAAGAATACCTTGATTATTTAAAACAAGCAAGCACTTGGAACAATAACTGGGTATTAGCAATGCAAACACAAATCCACAAAAATGCTAAATACAACAATCATCTAGAACCTTATTTAGAAGCATATCTTACCGCTGTGCAAGAAGGTAAAGAACTTTTTGTAGATGAATTTGATTGGCGAAGTGGAAAACCTTATAAAAAGCAAGTGAATGGTCAACAGGTTACAAATAGCCCACTACTTGTTCAAGGAGACGTTGATCCATTGGGATATATTCGGTGGTATTCTTGATATTTCTTTACAACTTCAAATTTGTTGGATTTTTAGTTAAATAAGTTGTTATTCCTTGTCAAGTAAATTTTGTATAAGGATAACAAACCTATGTCTTATTCACTTTGTGCTAAACAACTATCTGTTCAAGCACTGATTCGTTACTTCGGTCTTCAGGCGTTTAATTTTTCAAGCATTTACCCATTAATCAATAGCTTTTATAGCCTCCAGCTTAGGAAATTATTTCGGCTATTTTCTCAAAAATATCCTCAATTTTTGTGCATACTCAATTCAAATGGATTATGCACAAAAAAGATGGTAGAATTAGCTAATCAACCACTTAATTCTACTACTTTGAATATTGAGGAAGAGATGGAAAGATTGGACATTGGTTATGCCCGTGTCTCTTCCCGTGAACAAGCCGAAAACACAAATGCTTTAGAACAACAAATTGCTAGATTGAAGGATGCTGGAGCAAAGCATATTCTTTGTGATGTTGAAAAAGGCAAGAAGGACGAACGTCTTCAGTATCAAGAGTTAATCCGGTTTGTGGAAGCGGGAAAAGTTCGGAAAGTCATTATTACTCGAATAGATCGCATTACACGCTCTTTACCTACCCTGAGAAAAATTGTTGACATATTTCAGAAATATGATGTTAGCTTGGTGATTCTTGACCAAAAATTAGATTTGAGTACACCACAAGGTAAACTCATGCTTAATATGTTAGGTCTACTAGCTGAATGGGAAGTAGATTTACTTTCAGAGCGAATAAAGCGCGGTAAAGAACACCAAAGAAAACAAGTTTGGGCTAATGGTTCTTGTCCGTTTGGTTTGATTGTGATTGAACGCAAATATTTTTTGGATGTAACTCCTTTTCTCTGTTTATTGACGGACAGACCCGAAAACTATCGAGATTTTTACTCCAATTCCATAGATGAAAATGCAATCTACGATTTACCTCATCGAACAGTAGCTGAAATTGCCAGAGACTGTATCGAAATTTTTTTACAAGTAAAAGGTATGACTCCTGCACTCAAGAAAATTTTTGCAAAATATGGGATTTGCAAGACTAAAGCGAAGTCTAATGGCACAGACAAAGTTTTTCACTGGAGTAAACCAGGTTTTTCGCTGTGGCTTCAAAATCCTGTTCTGGATGGACATACTAGCTATAGCAAGTACGAGCAATCTATTGATGGCAAAAGAAGACGCAAGCCCCGTGACCAGTGGCAGATTATACGCAACACTCATCCTGACCAACGGCTTTTAAGAGATGGGGAAGCTGAAGAAATTCAGCATATCATTCAAGCCAACATTCAAATGTGCGGCGGAGCGTTTGGAACCACGCACCGTCAAGAAGGATATCGCCCCTATGCTTATCAAATTGGGTTAGTTTATTGCGGGGAATGTGGTTCTCGGTGTACTCATAAGGGAGTGTATACTTCCTCTTATCAGTATCGATACTATGCTTGCCGACACGCTGGTGTTGGTTGCAAGAACTCTAAAAACGTTCTACAACCTGACATTGAGGAAGCACTGATTACAACATTATTGGAAAAATCTCAAAATCTGACTCAGGAGCAGGGCAATACGGCCCAGGTGCTTCCTTTTAAAACTGAGCGGTTGCAACAACTGGAGGGACAGCTTGCCTTTCTAGAGCAGTTTCCGGGATTTAACCCTGGTGCGGAAGAACTCAAGGCAGATTTAAAACGCCAAATTGAAGAGGAAACCAATTTCTTTCAATCACAACGCCTTGAGGACAGGACTGTTGAGGAAATTATTCGAGTAGGGAACAACTTGGGTGTTTGGAGAACGCTGTCGAATAATGAGAAGGTTCAGATATACCGCCGCATCGTACACAGGATTTTTCTTCGTGATGGTCAAGTTGAATCCATTGTGTTTAAAAACTCTCCTGCTGTAAAACTGGAGAATTAACATGAATGCGATTGAACTTCTGCGGCTGAAACAGTTGAGGTTTCAAGTTGCTTCACAACTGGTTTTGAAGGAGTGGCCACCTAAAGGTTTCAGTAAACCTAAGTGTCCTAAATGCCACTCTCCAGGATTTAGCACATCTTATCAGAGTCCGGACAACTGCATTTGCTATTGTATTCGATGTAACTATTACTTCAAGAAAATTATTGCCACTCACAGCTGTGAGTGTGCTGTTCCTGGTAGTGACAAAGTATGTCATGGTTGTCCAAATTTTGAGCAATTTATGGAACTTGTTGACCAACGACTTTTGGAACTGGAACAACTAAGTGTTGCAGAGCTACATGATTTGTTGGCTCTTAAACCTTTACCATAAAATCACTTATAGACTTTATTGGAGTGCAGTAATACTTTGGAGTTTATCTTTACTGCGATCGCACACAAGGCACACAAAATATTTAGCTAAAAAATTGACCCCTCTAGGGGTCAATTTTTTAGTTACACGAGGTAACTGTACTTATTGCACTGCAATAGGTCTATTTAAAATACTCATAACTTCACCAGGATTAGGACTAGGTAGTAAAGGACTCCAATCCCCAACACTTGCATAGTCAATAACCTGCAAGTAGTGAATTGTGCTAGTAACGGCTTTAGAAGAACCAATTAACAGATGTTTAAGTGGTTCTTTACCTTGTAAAGTCTGAACCTCGCTTGGACTATTGGTTGCTGCATTCGATTCTTCGACGTTAGATAAAAAGCTTTGGGTAATCATAATTTACCTATGTGAGGTGGGAATAGCTATGACACACTATAAAACCTATGTTGTCACCATGACAACTTAATAATGCACTGATGACAACTAATCATTAAAGTTTGTGTTATGTTTGCGCCGTCGTTTTCTGTCCCATATTTCTCTGAGATGGGCAGGTTCATTTTCAAATTGAGTCCACAAAGCATGAATTTCTGCTAGTCGGCGTTTGTCAGATTCTGAGGGTTCCCTACGATGCTCACCTTGGGAAAACCAATGAGCTACCGTGCTTTTAGAACGACCACATAATTCGGCAAGTTCTTCATAGTTGACAGCCCAGTGTTTTAGGAACTCTTCAGGCTCCATTTTGATAGCAACCTCAGCTTTGTAAACTTCAAACAGTTCCCAGTGTCTTCTAGTGGGTGTTTTGGCTGCAATCATAAGGACGATTTGAATAATGCACAGATGACAACTTATATAGCTATCATACCGAAAATTAGCGATCGCCAACTCATTCTTATTAAAAGAGGTTATGTGTCGAAATTGGGGAAAAAACTGCTCTAACTGTTAGTGGCTGTGTATTTCCTTGACAAATCCAGGCTCCCCAGTAAAAAGGATGCTGCAATGGTATGTCTTCTTCTTGACAATCAATCTGGCTGTTTGCTGATACTTCCTTAGCTCTTAAAACATCCTCTAATTGCTGACTCTAATAATTATCTGTCTCGTCCTTCTTTACTTCCGCAATATTAGACCTGAATCCTTACGATAAAACTAAACTTGTCATTATTAAAATCTCCTGCTAACTATAAATGGTAGCAGGAGAGAATATCAACAATAGATTAAACTACTCTTCATTACAGGAATATGCTAATTCATGATTTTCTTGTAATAAGGCTTTACGCAACATAGGTGGTGCATCACCATTCAGACTTTTAACCAATACATGCAAAATATCAGGCACTGTATCATATTCTTGCGCTCTGACAATAGTCATACCCTGCTTAATTAACTTGTTACCTGCTGGCTTACCAATAGCCTTCACATACAAGATTTTGCAGTCAGCAATTGCTTCCATTTTGGGTGTGATTTTATCTTCATGGGCAGCTTCTTCTAAGTCACCTTCAAAGACTAAAGTTTCAACAAATTCAAATCCATCTTTGGTTACTTCATACACATCAATTTCTCTTGCAACACCAAAATGAGTGTTAATGTGAGTACCATCGCTAGTGGTAAAAGCTACTTTCATTGATTTGCTCCGTCAAAAATTAATTGTTGTTTGTAAGTTCATCAATCTTCGTCTTCCCACCCTCCCACCTTTTGCTAATCCCAAGGAGCAGACTGTCTAATTTGCTCCCACACAGGACTATACAAAGCTTCATAAAATTCTTTTGCCATCGTTAGCATTCCTATATAGCCTGCATAGGCATGATGGCGTTCATGGTTAATATCTAAAAAAGGTATTCGTGCTTTCAGTGCTGTATATTGATTACTGGCTCCAGCAACTAAAATATCGGCTTTTGTATCTTCTATTACTTGTAGTAAAGCCTTGGGGCCACCTTTGGCTAAAACCATCCCATTTTGACCAAGTAATTGCTTAATTTTAACTTTTTCATCTTGGGTATTCTTTCTATCACTAGCAGCAACAACTTCCATTCCCAAGTCTTTTGCTGCTAGGATAATTGACCAACTCTTTACGCCACCACTATAAAGAACAATACGCTTACCTTGCAGTTGAGAACGATAAAAACTTAAGACAATATTTAACGCTTCTGTTTCCTCCGCAATTAACCATTCGGTTCGTTCTTGTAGGTATTGATCACCTAATGCTGCGGCAATATTTCGCAAGCAACTATTAATATTTTCTATACCATAAAAAGATTCTTCAATGTAAGGAATACCATAACGTTCTTGCATTTTTTGTGCCATTTGTAGTGATACATTCGAGCAAATTACTACATTTAATTTGGCACGATGAGCATAGCAAATTTCTTGATAATGAGCATCACCTGTAATTTTGCTCAAAACCCGAATACCTAATTTCTTGAGAAGCGGTAAAATATTCCAAATTTCACCAGCAACATTATAGTCACCAATAATATTAATATCGAATGGTGTAGTAAATTCCGGTTCCGCAGTACCTACTACATATTTAAATAAAGCTTCCCCACCAATGCGATTTCCTAAATTCTTACTTCCCAGAAATCCAGGTGCATCTATATAAATAACTGGAATACCAACTTGATGTGCAGCCTGCTTACAAATAGTTTCTATATCATCACCAATCAAAGCAGTCACGCAAGTAGCATAGACAAAAATAGCAGCAGGATTGTAGTTTTGAGCAATTTCTTTAATTGCTTTATCTAGTTTTTTTTCACCACCAAAAATAATATTATTCTCACCTATATCAGTAGAAAAGCCCATTTGATATAGTTGAGAATTAGAAGATAAACTACCACGACTACCCCAAGGATTACGAGTACAACTAACAGGCCCATGTACTAAATGAGCCACATCAGTAATTGGCCCAAGCGCAACCATCGCCCCCTCAAAAGGACAATTACCTTGGGCTGCGCCTGGTTTGGGTGGTTTTTTACAAGGTTTAACTTTCTTGCTCTGCAATTTTTTGAGGTTATATTCGCAGGCGATTTCGTTGAGTAATTGATTGATTTGTTCTTGAGTCTGTTTCATAGCTTTTTTCTTGTCCGATGATATGAGTGAAGAGGTAGTAACGCTGAGGTACAACAAGAAAAATTTAATTTATAAACAGTAAAACTTAACCAATAAGACATATTACAGTCTGCTAACCCACTAACTTTTATGGTGCTTGAGTCTGCTGCTTTGGAAGAGGAAAGATAGGGGAATAGAGAGTAAAAGGAGCAAGCACAATAACGCTACAAAAAGAAAGGAGTCGGATGATTTACCTCATATCCCCTATCAGCAAAACACTATTACAGGCTAATTTACTTTGGCCTAGTTGTAATTACTTTGATGTTGAGTGAATTTATTTGGGTTTAATACAGCACAGAACAAATAAACTCACTATTTAAAACAGCCTTGTAACTTCTTGATTGCAGCACGAATAAGGTAAGAAGTTTACTAAGACTGCGAGAACTAACTAAGTAGCACCTCTAGGAAAAATAGCCAAGTCTTGCAGTTCTACAGTCAAGACTTGTTGCTGTTTTTTATCCTTTAATGCAAGCATAGCATACATTTTGCTAATTTACTTGCTATTTGGATTTTTCTGCAAAAAATTGGAGATTTTGTAAAAATGCTTACCAAAATTCTTGCTTTGGCAAGTTAAGTTAACATCATGCTAAAATAATTGCCAGAAAAATATGCTGCGATCGCAAATACTCATTTCTACAATGCGAGTTCTCTATCCTATCAAGTCTTATGCACAGAGATTGTATGTTGAGACTGCGTTTCAGGGTTTAGGGGTGTCAAGATTTTTGCTATCTTGCAAACCCTTGATTTTTTGTATTACTGCGTAAGTTCTCAAATTACAAAGTTAATCATGATGTTAGTTGAATGTTATGTAATGTTTTCTAGTCATCTGATGTACAAATTTATCTGCGGTTAATTTAACTTTTCTTATTTTTAAGCAATATTAAAAATCAAAAAACCCTCGGAAACAATATATGCCAAGAAAAGACCAAGGTTGGATCACATTTCAAGCTTCTCAGGAAGAACTAGAACTGTTAGAGGAATTATGTAGAAAATCCCAACGTACCAAAACAGAAATTTTGCGAGAATTAGTTAGAGGGCTGAACAATTATTACCCAAACTTAAAGCAATCAAAATCAATCAGAAAGCAATCCAGAAAATATACTTGTAACTCCTTTGGGAAAAATCTAGAGTTCGGTTCTAGTAATATTGTTAAAGGAGTAATTACAAAATTAGTTCGGACAGAATTAAATACTGAAGTAAGTTTAAAAGTATCTAATACATTACAGTTAATATCAGTAATTACTAATGCGTCCGCAGATGAATTAGGTTTAGATGAAGGAGCAGAAGCTTATGCGGTGATTAACTCTAATAATATTGTCATTACTAAAACAGAATCCATTAATGGGGGTAAATTGGAAGTGAATACAATGCTTGTGCGAGAAAACAGTAAGCAAGCAGCAGCATTAGAAACAAGTCAGCCACAAATAATTAATCGATAGATTTAGTTAGCCGTTAGATGAATCTTTGAAAATTTGTCAGTCGGATTATTTCTCATGTTACTTTAGTGGAGACATGAGAAAATTTGTTTGTTTAATCGAAAGAAAATATTTATATATTTATTTTTGTCAACTGTTACTCTAGTTACTATTGCGCGGAATCAGAAATACTAATATTTAATTAGTTGAAGCATAAAGAATTATTTCTTGATTTTCCCTCTAAATTATTTTGAATATCGATACTAAGGATTGTGAGAATCTAAATATTTTGCATTAGAAACAATCTGTAATTAACATTGAATATCTAGTTTTTAATTATTTTTGTTGTAATGTGGCTACAAATTTAGCCATGATTCAGGCAATCTTTCTCATCTTTTGTTGATTGCTAGTTGAAGTTTATCTCCATTTTGAATTTTAGTTACTGACATCTTGCACTGATATAAGTCAGTGAAGAACAGCGATTTTGTTATCAGATTTGGTGCGATCGCACCTATTTTACCAATTTGCAAATCAGCAAAGGAGAATAAAGGAATGCCACTAAAACTATTAAAGTGCGACGAATCAATTCCTGAAAGAGAAAAACACGTATACATCAAAGAAAAAGGCGAAGACACAACCCA
>NZ_JACJRY010000078.1:0-18088 GCF_014697485.1 Anabaena sp. FACHB-83
GTCTTAAAGCTGACGCTTTACCTCGCTGCGCTCGGACGACGGCTTGTTCAAGGGGGAGTACCCCCTTAAAAAACCCCCCTCGTGTTGTGCCGAAAAATGGTCAATCGCAAGCAGTCAAAAAGACTTGTCAGGAAGCACCTCTTCTCGCTGAGACTGAGTGAGATTGAACTGGACTTGCTGCGGTTGAAATCAGCAGATGCGGGAATGTCAGCGAGTGAACTGATGAGGCGTAATGGATTGCTGCGACCACTGCCGAAACGACTAAGTAAAGTTAGCCTAAAAGCATATTGGGAATTAGGACAAATCGGGAATAACTTAAACCAGCTTGTCAAAGCCACAAACACAGCTATAAAAATGGGGCGTACTCCACCAGCCAACCCAGAACTGTTAGAAGAACTTTTAGAACTACTACACCAGTGCAGACGAGACATTGCACAAGTTGACACCGAATCGGACGACTGGGAAGAGGAGGAGGATGAAGATGATTGGGAAGCAGACGAAGGGTAGAGGCTTTCGCAAGCTGTTGGATTATTTGCACAACAGCGAAAATGCCAAGCTGATTGGCGGTAACATGAGTGGCAGAAATCCCAGAGAATTAGCTAGTGAATTTCGACTGTCTCGACAATTAAACCCAGATGCCGAGCGTGTAGTTTATCATGTCTCATTGTCAGCAGCCAAGGATGACGTAATCTCTGAAGATAAATGGTGTGAAATTGGCAATCGCTACATGAAAGAAATGGGTTTTGATGTTAATCAATATGCCATCTTTCGCCACGAAAACACCGATGATGATCATGTCCACATTGCCGCCAGCAGAATCAGAATGGATACAGGTTTACTGGTCGATGATTCCTGGGATTATGTGCGCTCTGAGAAAGTGCTACGGCAGATTGAAATTGACTACGATTTAGTGCAAGTCCAGGGCAGCAGAGAAAAACTGAATCGCACCCAAAGTACAGGACAATTTCGGCGCATTCAGCGAGAGCAAGAAGAATATTCGCAAGGTAGGCGTGATACTCCACCAGAAACCAGTGTTAAAGAGTCAATTCAGCAGACAATTGACCGCGCATCTGTTGACAATCCTCAGATGCCTGAATTGATTGTGCGGTTGCAGCAAGCTGGTATTAGTGTAAGGACAGGATTTACCAGGAATGGGAAGTCAAAAGGTATCTCATACCAGAAAGATGGGGTTGCTTTTAGTGGCACACAGTTAGGTGCAGCTTATACCTTCCCTGGTTTGCAAAAACATCGTGGTGTTGACTACCAGCCAGAACGTGATGATGAGCGCATTAACGTAATTCTGTTGATTCCTTCTGTTCCACTGCCAATTGAGCAGGCAGAAAAGTTTCTTCAAGAAATTGAACTTAAACACACTCAACCCCAATTCACGCCACCACCAGAAGATGAAAGCCTGCGCCCAGTATTGCAAAATTACCTCACTCAAAAACGAGGTTTAACTAATTACCTTGTAGAGCCATTACAACGCCAGGGGTTAGGTTACGTAGACCAGCAGGAAAATGTTGTCTTTATTAAGCGCGATCTGAACGGTGAAAAGTCAGGCGCACTGCTTTGGGATACCACACGCCTTGACAATCGGTGTATAAAGTACCCTGAAAACAGCGATCGCTCACAGGGGTGGTTTCACTTAAAATTGGGTGGAGAGGTTGACGATAAAATAGAGAGAGTTATCTTGTGCGATTCCCCAATTGAGGCACTCTCAATTGCACATATTGATAGGGATGCACACAAAGGACAACCACCAGTCAGAACAATGTACATGGCAGTGGATGACCCGAACTCGTTGCCCCTTGAATTGCTCAAGAATGTGAGCAGAATTGCTTTAGCATTTAATAACGATGAACAAGGCAACGAAACAGCCCAAGTCATTCAAAAAATTCTGCCGCAGGCTAAAAGAGTTGCACCGTCTGGGCGGACTTGGAATGAGATTTTGATTGAAGCCAAGCAGAAAGAAATCGAACAGCAGAAACAACGGTCTAGGGGTTTTAGTCGGTGAGTCGTGTTGCGCCGACGAACTCGTTGCCGCTATCGCTCGACTCATGCGGTCTTCGGGACGGGCAGAGTGATCAATCGTTGGGCTGACAAGTCCCGCAAGCCCGCCCCGAAGACTCCGCGTTGCCGCATGATCCGCAACAAGTTCTTAAATCTGCGAAACTAAATCACTTTGGAGTTAAAGTATAGATGAAAATTAATGCCTCAAAATGATAATTAGATTTTTAATTTTGGTCATATCCCTAAGTAAGAAAGCAAATAAGAGGAAGTTTAATTGCTGGGCTAAAAGACGCTATTTATAAAGTTTTTAGATACAACTACTATGCAATATTTTATGATTCAAATTACAATGACAAACACTGGTAGCAAAATTCAAAAATTTTGCTCAATTTCTCCTAGATTGCTTTAATTTTTCAATAAATTCAATTGCATTTTCATAAACTGTATCCTCCTTGAGTACACCCTTGTTGACTAATTCTTTTACTTTTATAGTGAAAGTTTTTAAAAGATCTGTAGGCTCGTCTCTAGAAAATATTTCCCATGTAGAAGTTCCATCTAGCCAGTCCTGTATTATTTCTCCATTATTACTATTTGGCAAAATATTTAGAATTTTTTCTAGAATTTCATAATTATAGTTTTTATTTCTAGATATATTGAGAATTATGCTTAAACCAGCAGATATAAGTGCAATTGGTACTAAGCCACGAGCATAGGGGCAAGCATCGTTATATGTTTTTATAACTAACCTTAGCTCTGGTAAATCTTTATTTATTAGAGTTTTGTAGAATACCCACTCTGCAATCAAAAATTGCCAGTTTAATAATAAAGACTTATTGGGGCATGGAGCCATTAAAGAAGTCTTCCACTCATCCATACTTTCTGGTGTTATGACACAACTCAGCCATAGAAGATTTCTACCTTCTAAACTGGCATTAGCACTATCTGACCACCTAAGAGTTTTATCCTCTACAGCACGCATTATAAGCGAATGAAATTTTTCATAACTAGATATACTTCGTAAATCAAATGTTGGCAATTCAAGTGGATTTTCTATTCTATACGGATGTGAATATGCACAATAAACATCACCTTGGAAAATTTTTGAAGAATTCTGTTTATAATTAATAATCTTTAACAAAAATTTCCGACGAATTTCTAATAAGAATCTTTCATATTGATCATTAACAATGCCATAAGCCAAATCCCATGTTTTGGTTTTAATGCACTCATCAACTAATGTTTCGACATCGCTAATTGGTGCAATTCCAGACCAAAGAAAAGTTACTGTATTCCATCGGTCATCTTCACGATTTTCAAACAAACAGAAACGGTCTATTCTTCTTCCAGATTCATCTCGCTGATCTCCCTCTAATACTGATTCTGCAACTAAGTATTCCATGACGCTTTTGTGTACAAAGCTATAAATTCCAGGGCCAATAATCAGCCCAGTTCGCTCTCTAAGTCCTGCAAGAACATCCTTTTCAGATATAGAGATATTTATTCTTTGGAGTAAATTTTGTACTAACTTTAATGCAGCAGGTTCATCAAGTTGATCCTTGCCTTGAAGAAACATTTGTAAGGCAAATCCTCGCATAATTTGCCGCTTTTCTGGCAAAGAGAGTTGAATGACTGTTGCTGCTACCTTGCGACGCTCATCCCATAAACCTAGCATCCCCTCGATATATCTTCGGTAAAGCTGTGAGCGCCCAGTAGGAAGGCTACCATCTAGATGATGAACCATTAATAAAGTTGAAAGTAAAAGTGGATTACCTGTAAGTGGTTCAATTGTGGGATCTCTACGCCAACTTTCAGCGAGACTTGTAGCATCAACTTTGTGATTACTTTCCAATAGAGTTTTCGTGTGTGTATACCACCTTTGTATGTAGTCAATAATTCTCTCTGTATCGAATGCTTCTACATTCCAAAACTGCCAGCTTGTGCTTAAACGCTCCAAATGATCGGTTGTTAAGGGACGAGAAGTTATAATGAAGGGGCAGCGATGCACTGCTGTGCTTAACTCTACAATCCAGTTATAAACGTTGTCTCGTTCATTGGGGTGGATTTCATCGAAACCATCAAGAATGAAAACTACCTGCTCTGTCTTAAGCCATTCACTAATGTGATCTGGTGTAAGTTCCTCTGCCAAATGTTGACCTCCTGCTTCCTTAATTAGTTGATGCAGAGACAGCAGAGGTTCATTGGAGAAACGGCGTAGTTCAACTCGAATACAAATGCCAGTCCATCGAGTACTCAAAGCTTCTCTTTGCAACCATTTTGTCCAGATGGATTTTCCAGCACCCGGCTGACCAATTATGATTGCCCGTCGATTCTTGAGCGTAAACAGATTGAAACTTTTGTCAGGTTCTCCTGCAATTATTGCTTGTTTTTTATTACTATCTTTTTTTACCTCTTCTTTTATCTCTGGATGCACGAAAAAATCATCAAATTTACCTAGAAGAGGGCGATCTGCCCTTAACCCTGTAAAGTCAAGTTCAAATCTAATCCTCTGGGCAAGCATTCGCCTTAGCATTGTAAGTGTTGTGTCTGCTTTTCTTAAGGGTAACGCTGCCAGTTCATCAACTCTGCTAAAGAGTGTGCGTAATTCTGTTGTAATTTCATCAAACCTATGAAAATTTTCAGACCAAGCTTCACTCTCCCAATCTTTTACAGCCGATGGTATTTTGCAAAGCAAAGTGGCAATACGAGGATATAAAAGTGCGTAAACATCCTTTAAACCATCCTCAATAACTACTTGTGGCAGATCACGGTTAACATAGATACTTTCAAAAATTTTTTGTCCATTAAGAGAGCCTTGAAACAATATTTCCGTTTGCTCAATCAAAGGTTGCAGTTCCTGTATGCACGTTTCAATTAAACGGCGCTGCTTGTCTTCTGAAATTCCCTCTTGTGTAAGAAACGGTAATAAAGCTTCAATAACTTCTGCTGTAGCATCTTCAATCCGTCTTTCAATTTTTCGTCGCTGAAAAAAAGGCAGTGCAGTATAGTTAATACGCTCGGAAATCACATTGGATAATAAATTACTGATTACACTGAAAGTAAATTCGCCTAATGCTACCATGATGTATTTGTTTTATCCTGCTATTACATTATGTACTGCACTCTGCGGTTTATTAAGAATAGAAATCTTACTTAGCATAGACATTGAAATTAATCTAATCCTCTGCTCTCTAGGTTTTTCTGATTTACCAGAAATCTGATTTTCTGTATTTATGGTTTTCTGATTCCTTAGTTTTCTGGCTCTCAAATTTTTCTATGAGTGCCTCGTGAGTGCAGTTCGCCTAAACGAATTGCTTAACTACGTGCGTGTAAGATTTTGGCATTGGCAGTTGATTTAAATTATCGCGTCTCCCCAAATTTTTTAATATATTCCACTAAATCTCTGGTATGCCCCCCTTCTGAAATGCGCTCTAAATTCCCCACCATGATAAACATTTCTCGCGCTCTGCTAACAGCCACATTCAGTAAATTAGGCCGCCGATTAATAAACCAGAGACTATCAGTTGATTGACATTGGCGAGTCGAGAAAATTATCACTGATTTCTGTCCACCTTGGAACGTGTGAACTGTACCAATGCTTTGCTGCGAGAAATTTTTCCAGCGAGATTGTAAACGTTGAGTCAGGGCATTTACCTGACGGCGGTAAGGTGAAATTACACCAATTTCGTTCTCAGAGTCAGTAGGATTTAAGCAATAACCCGCCGCTAATAACTCCTCAATTAACGCTTCTACCGCATCAACTTCTGCCCAATTAATGTTGTTTTCCAGCTTCCCTTCTACATTGCAAGCAATCATGTTAGCACCCAAGCGAGAAGCTTTTGGTTCAGTTTTGATGATCATGCCGTAATTGCACAAGCGATCGCAAAAATCAGCAATCACCGGAACACAACGGTAATGATATTTAAGGATAATGCCCTGACCAATATCTTGTGGTTGCCCTGATGCCCCGGCTGCTCGATGATAAACTGTGGTAGCAGTGGGGCTGTAGAGGTCATAATCGGCATCTGTAAGCCCCTGTTCCAGAAAAGATTTACTACGATATTCCTCTTTCCTCTGGTTGCTCAAATTAACAACTGGCTCTAATTGCAGTGGATCGCCTACGATCAAAGCCCGATTACACCGCACTAAAACAGGAAAAACCTGATGTGGTGGAATCTGACCCGCTTCATCTACAATTACTTGGTCAATACAGCCACTATCGGGATAAAATAACAAACTGCGGATGGAGTGCAAAGTGCAAAGAAACACCGGAAATAACAGGCTGATATCTCGATAAATGTTTCTCCAATTTGAGCTTAACTGACGGTAAGCTTCCCATTCGCCATTTAATAATGCAATGTAAGTTCTAATGGAAGCTATTACCTCATCTTTCCGTCGCCGAGCTTCTTGCTGTTGAAATTGCCAAGCCCATTCAAATAACTCTACTTGCTGCGAGTGCAATTCACTGTAGAAACGGCTGTAAAAATCTTTGGTGGGATAAGTAGCAAGTCGGTTTTCAACTTCTGTTTGGTGAATAATAAGGTCAGTAAGTTGTTGCTGTAATAACTCTCGCTGCTGTGATGTGCTATCAACAGTATTTTGTTGTTGCTGCCAGTTCAAAGCCTCTTTACGTAACTGGTCAACATTTTGCGCTGCTGCTATGAGAGATTCAGTTGTTAGTGGGATTTGAAAGGGAAATGGTGTGGCCAGCGTCGCCAGCACAGGCATCTCTATTTGTTTGTGCAACCGTTTGAGAATATGATGAGGGCTGGTTTTGGTTATCGAGTGCCAGAATCGTTTAATCAACTGCAAAAGCTTGATAAACCAGCTATTGTTTTTACTCTTAGTCTGCCTGTAATCTTCTTGCGGTAAAGAACGCCGAGCGTTGTCAAGATGTTGCCCTATCTGCTGGTAAGCTTCTACTGGAAATCCAGAGTAGTCGCGTGAATATTCTAATGGTGATGATGGCTGAATTTCAAAGGTCTTGATTGCCGACTCAAGTGATTGTATATCTCGGTGTAGCTCCTCTAAAAGTTGTTCATCAACTCTTTTCTGTTGAAGCTCATCTTCGTCTTGTTTTTTGTAAGATTCTATTTGTTGAACACCTGCTAACAATTGTTGCTTTGCTGACGACCATTCATCGTCATTAAACGTTTCTTTGGCTAACCAGTCGAGTGCAGCTTGCAAACTAGGTAACACTTGACTATCAACTAAATCCCTTGACCCTCCTGATAAGTAGAAACGGTCAGAGGTTAAGTTACTGGCTAAGATTTTCTCAACGTTCTTTACAGCAAAATTGTTAGTGCTTGTTACTAAAGTTAGGTTACTTTTATCTTCACCCGTTGTTGCTAAGTCCACGGCTCGACTTACCACTTGCTGCGCTATCTTATGTAACAACAGTGTGGTCTTGCCATTCCCTGGTGGGCCAATCACAGCCGTAACAGGTTTGGAGTGGGAATGTTTGAGAGCTTGTGCTTGATAGTCATCCGGCTGGCAGTTGGGAAAAGCACCCAAAAAAATTACTTCATGCCGAGGTGCTTTTGGTTGTCCAAACAGGTATTCGTAAGCTGGGTGTCCTGGTCTTGCCCAAGGAAAGTAATTTTGTTCGCTGATTTTTTGAAAATCTTTTTTGAGGTTGTAATTAAAAGGAGCGTATTCAAAATCCAGCAAATAAGGCAGAAGTTTTGACCGCACCGGAAACGGCGGTATTTCAATCAGCCCCAGAAAATCCTGTAGCGTCTTAAAGGTACGATTGAAAGTAGTTTCAAGAAAAACTTTCAGCCCTTCCTTTGTTACTAGGGACTCAGCCGCTTCTTCCTCTAGCCCGTACCATTCCATCAAATTTGGAATAATAGGCTGAAATTCATACTCTTTTAAATCCCATCCGCTACTACGATAATTGCCCTCAAAGATAGGAGAAATGTTGATGGTGAACAACGGGCGAAATTGACGGCGATTCGATTCAACTATATAAAGCTGCGGGAAAGCTACAGCAATTGATGGTAATTTGGATTGAGTTTTATTCTTTGAGCTTTTAAAGGGTTGCTTTAGTTCTTTAAATAAGGACTCGTCTATTAATAATTTATCGCCTACCAGATTTACAAGAGAGTCCCAGATGTTTGGTTGTTCCGAGTCGTCAGGTTCTACTTTGGCATTACTCAAATTTTCGATGTGAATGTAATCTAACCAAGCTTTGAGTAATGCTCGAATCTGTGAATCTGAAGCCATCTCTGTTTCTCCCCTTGCACCTAAAGTTGCTCACAGATTTTTTCAACTATTCGTAGAGATTACCTGAAAATTCATTTCCCGTCACTCATCCGCAAGTAAGGCTTCTAGCTTATTTAGAAGGTTTACTAGCTGTTTTTGCTTTTTAGGTTCTTTCCATAGCTGACGCTTTTTAATGCGCTGGGTGATATCTTTTAGCCGTTCTGGTACTTGGTCAGGTGTTTTAGATGATGGTGTTTCAGAAGGTGTGTTGGCGATGATTTGTTCTTTGATTTGGCTTAAAGACCAATCGTTAGCTATTGCTTGTGACAAGAGTTGTTTTCGTAGTTCCTCATCTTTTATCCGTGCCAGGGCTTGGGCTTTGGTATATTCCAGCTTGCCTTCTCGCAGTGCTATTAAAATTTCTTCGGGCAGATTGAGCAACGGTAAACGCTTGGTGGTGAACGATAGCCAATTCATGAGTCCCAGGCTCTCAAATACCTGTTCTACCGTCTTTGATTGCTCCAAATCTACTTTAGGAGAAACGTTTCTCCTAGATTCTGTTTCCGAATCTAAATTGTCAGAAATGTTATCAAGAGATTCTGTTGATTCTGAGTTAGGAGAAACGTTTCTCCTAGATTCATCTAATGAGTCTGGTGGCTGCTTTTCTTCTTTGCTGTGAGCGTTTTTCATTCGGTATAGCAAGGATTTGACAGCTTCCACATCGCAATGCAGCCGGATGACTAACAGGTGCAAGATACCTTCTGTTTCTTCAACGGGGTTAAGGTCTTCTCGTTGTAGGTTTTCAATCAAAGCTAACTGAAACGCTTGGTCATCAGATAGCTCACGCACAACCACAGGCGCAACTTCAAGTTTTGCTTCTTGTCCTGCCCGATAGCGTCGTTCTCCTGCTACTAACTCGTATTTCCCTCCTCCTAGTGGACGCACTAACAAAGGTTGGAGAATGCCATGCTGTTTGACTGACTCAACTAATTCTTTTAATGCTTGTGGATCAAAGTATCGTCTGGGCTGGTGCTGAGGCAGGACTATATCTTCAAGCTTGACAGTAGTGTCAGTAGCTCTTGATGTTTCTGCATCTGGTGAGTCTAACCAAGGTGCTGGGGGTGGAGTTGTAATTTGACCTGCAAAGGTTTTCTTAGTTTGCTTACGTTGGATCACAAAGCCTCCAAAGCTAGGGCGATTTCTTCAAGGATAGCCACCACAGAATGTTTAGCGTCAAACACTGCTAGGGGCGCACGTTCTTCTGTTGCATCGACAAAAGCGGTGGCTCTGGGAATGGCAGGGAAAATCCGACCCCAAGCCGAAAGTTGTTCTTGTATGGCTGCTAATGCTCGTTTATCGGCTGAGTTTTGATTTGCATACCGCGTAGGAATAAACCCGGCTATTTGAATTTTGCGGTTGGCTTTATTTTTTACGTGGGTGATAGTTTGTAAGAGTTCGTCTGTTCCTTCAAAGGCTTTGAGATGGGTTTCCACGGGAACTAGTACGTGTGTGGCGGCGACTAAGGCGATATAGGAAAGCAATCCTAAGCTGGGGGGACAATCTATAAGAATGAAGTCGTATTCATTTAGAACAGATTCAACGGCTTCCTTAAGGCGCAACTCGCGCATGGCAGCACTAACTAATTGCATTTCTGCTCCACTCAGAACTCTGCTTGCTGGAGCCAAGTCCATACCGTGAATGCCCTCATGAATCGGTAGGGGCTGCTCGTTGATAATGGCATCTGCAACGGTTTTCTGTAGCTGAGATGGCACTAACCCCATGAATTTGGTCAATGAGGCTTGGGGGTCTATGTCAATGAGAAGAACGCGGTGTTCTCGTTTCGCTAGGTGATATCCCAGGTTTTGGGTCAGTGTCGATTTGGCGACACCACCCGCCTGATTAAACAGGGCAATAATGCGGCATTGCTTGTCAGTAGTTGACACTGGTTCTTGTTCCTAGAAGATACGTTAAAGTTTGGTCAACCGACTCGGTTTTAGTTTCCAGTTTACGTGTATCAGATGAAAAAAGTTGATTTTTTAGATAGAAATTCCCGCAGTTTTTATATAACTTCACCGTATGTAGATTTAACCCTACTACAACTTGTTATATTAAGCACGTAGGTAGTAAAAGGCTAAATAATCTTGACAAGCAATCAACCAAAGCAGAAAGTCAAATCATTATTATGGCTAAAGCGACTTTTTATTTGGTCTGTTTGGCTCATTGCTTTAATAATCTTAGTCATTACCTTAATTTTTTCTGAATCAATTGCTCAGTGGCTTCCAAAGTTAGGTTTTATCCAAATACTTGATGCGCTTAGTAAACTAAGTGTCCTGATAGGTGTAACAGTTTTTCTACTTGAACTTCCAAACCGAGAAGAAAGGATTCAAACTGAAAGAAAGAGAACACATTTTGAATACTGGAAAGCCATCGATGCTGCGGCGGCTTCTGGTACAGTTACTAGCTATGCTAGAAAAATGGCTCTGGAAGAATTAGCCAGTGATGGTGTTTCTCTGCGAAATATTGATGTTCCAAATTCTGATTTAAAACGTATTGACTTAACTGGAGCAGATTTAGTAGGAGCTAATCTCACAGGAGTTGATTTTACACAAGCAAGACTTGAGGAAGCTAATCTTAGTAAAGCTAAACTTTATAGAGCTAGACTTTATGGTGCTTCTCTTCTAAAAGCAAAAATGGAAAGTACCGACCTAAGAGAAGTTTTATATGATGAATATACCAAGTTTCCAATAGGTTTCAACGCGGCGGCAGTAGGAGCTTACTTGATTGCCCCTCATGTTTCTCTTCAACAAGTTAAACTCTCAAAAGCAATTCTTTGGGGTGTTAATCTTCAGGAAGCTAACCTTGAGGGTTCTGATTTTGCCGAGGCTAGTTTTCGTGGAGCAGTTCTTAAAAATGCCAATTTCCAAAGCGCCAATTTGAAAGGAGCAAAGTTTGGAAATGCTAACCTTGAAGGAGCAAAGCTTGATAACGCCAATATAGAAGGAGCTAATTTTTGGAATGCTAAAGGTTTAACTATAGAACAAGTTAAATCTGCCCAAAATTGGGAAACCGCAGAGTACAGTAAGCATTTCTGTGAACAGCTAGGTTTATCTCCCCGGTTAATGCCATGACAACTAATTTACCTATGAAATTGTCACACTTGCCCAACAGCTTACCATTAGATGGTGCTGTCCGCATCGAGCTAGTAGAAGGAGTGCCGATTTTTCGAGCTTCCAACTTAGTACAGGGGCGAATTGAAGCATTATTGATTAAGCAAAAAGAATCTCCACTTCCCTCAGAGGAAGAAAAGGAATTAGATGAATATGAGGAATTAGACGATTATCTGAGTTTGGTGAATCGGATGATTAGAAATTCGTCTCTAACTCAAAACCAAAATGAATTGTAGGGAATCAGAAATTTGTCTGCAAATCGTTACATCAATGAAGCTACTCAAAATCAAGTACGTCAACGAGCCAAGTTTCTGTGCGAATATTGTCACGCATCGGAACAATGGCAATATGTTTCTTTCACCGTAGATCACGTAATTCCTCTTACCAAAGGTGGTGCTAATTCAATTGATAATTTAGCTTTGGCTTGTTTCCATTGCAATCGCCAAAAATCAGATAAACTTAAAGCCTTTGATGAACATTCATTATCAGAAGTACCTTTATTTAATCCTCGCACTGATAGTTGGCGAGAACACTTTATTTGGTCAACAGATACACTCTTGATTATCGGCTTGACAGCAACAGGACGCGCCACAGTTGCAGAATTAGCATTCAACAGACCTAGAATAATGAATATTCGTGCTGCTGATAGAGAAATTGGGCGGCATCCACCACCAGATGACCCAATTCAAATCTGAAAATTTAAAACGCTTAGATCATCGCTTAATTACAGTCTTATAAGTATGGCTGACATCTAAATTAATAAGTTCAAAACCTCATCTAAATTGTGTTCTGCGCTACATTTTGCCTGTCTTTGCCTAACAGTATTACTTTTATATTGAGGACTAGATATAGCGGTGCGATGTAGAAGTTGAGTGTTAAAGGATTTATTTAATCCTTACAAAATGAGTGGAGAGCCGACTCTCCCGGTGAAGTCTGTCTCACCGTCCCCACGTAAAAGAGTCACTGACTCCGGTCACATTGGAAGTAAGCAATGAACCCAATGGAATGCAGACCACGAAAGTATCTGTTCCTGGTAGCCCAAACTGGGGATAGGCGAGGGGAAGTCCGACAGGGTTAATGTAAATGAACCGTCGATGAAACTTTGTCATTTACGCGATAAGTGAAATCAGGCTGAAACACTTAGACCAAAAGGTAAATGGGTAGCTTAACGGCTCGCTATTCTGTTAAGTGACAGACTGTAATCCCATCGAAGTAGGGGTAAAAGTAGCCAAGACACATTTTGCCGCCACGTAAAGCTTGAAAGGCTTGCCATGAAGGAGTTACAGAAATAAAATCACTCTTTTCATCAAAAAACGGAGAAAAAGCTGGTTTTGACTGTACCAATAAAAGTCTAAGTTATTTGGCACAGACTTTTGTCACGTAGCCACAAGGGTTTCAGGCTCTAAAAATTAGAGGGGTTCAAATGGTACGAATAAAAGTAGTGGATCTGGTATGTCAAATCCTAATTTCTAGGTAAAAGTCAATTTTTTTTCGGAAACATAGTCTGGTTATGATTTTCAGACGACGCATGGCGGCAAAATTCGCCTTGGCTACTTTTACCCCAAATTGGGAGGAGCGATCGTTTTCAGCCTGGAATGTATGAAGTAAGGAAAGCAAAACCGCAAAGGATTGCAGAAGATGTAAACTAAATACAAAATTAATCGGAAAGCTCTGCTGCGGATAAAAGCTCATTTCTATTTTGATTAGCAAGCCAAATCAAGAACCATCTGTCTACAACATTTAATCGTCTATTTGTCTGGTCATAATCAAGAATTATAGGCTTAATATCTTTTTTAACTTGAAGTGATGCTGTAGATTGCAAAGCTTGGGTTAAGTTACCAGGGTTTAAATCTTTTTTTTGTGGATGATGTAATTGGAGTGTTTCACGTATTTGAGCATAAGTAAGTCCTTGCTCTAAGTCTTTTAAATTTGCTGTCAAAACAGGGTATAAAAGCCATTTGTGCATTTCAAGTCGTGTATCTTGAAAACCTTCAGAAAATTGAGTTATAAAAGACATATAACGTCCACTCTGTTGATTAACAACTGACTTTATTAATTCGTGTACTAATAAATTATTGCCAATTAAACGATGTTGACCTTGAGTTTCAAAAATTCCTGATTCATGACAAGCTTTAGAACAAACTTCTTGAACTATATAAACACTATCAAAAGATTCACGTATAAGACTGTTTTTAAAATGCTCTGGAAAATCAATATTTAGTAATTTAGCTCCATCGTCAATTACTTGACGTAGTTCTTTATTAGTCCACTTATCGGCATCTATAGCAATTACACGCCCTGTTAAATCACCATTATATACAATTAATCTATTTTCCTCTAGCCAAACACCTATAATAATAAAACAAAATTCAGATGCTTCATGAAATGCTTTTAAAGCAACAGCAAAGTCTTTTTGAGCTTCTGTAGAAAGGTAATGAAAATCTTCTAAAACAATATACTTTTGAAATTTTATTGCTTTTAATGCTGCAATAATATCATTCACATCTTCTGCATCAAGTTCCAAACTTTCTAATGTAATCTCAGTAGATTTTGTTTTTTCTACCTCACCTGAAGCTGTTCCTTTACCTTTGAAGAAGTTTAATAAACTAATCCCACCTTCAAAGGAAGCTGTAATTTTATTGTTACCAGCAGCAGTTTTCTTAATTGATTGAGTAATTTGGTAGCCTGCTGCTTTAAGGATCGCAGAATGAATATCTATTAACCCCCAACGATTGGAACATTGAATATTAATATATTCTTCAGCTTTTAAACAACGTTTTCGTAGAGATGTTTTCCCTTGTTTTGAACTACCATATATAACAATGTGCCTATTTTTGATCAAGTTTTCTTGAAGTTTCTGATCCACTTCTTCCCTTTCTACATAATTTAAAGGAAGATCACGCGCAATACCATAGACAGCATCGGTTAAGTGAGTTTTTTTACTAAACATATATATTTAATACATTGTGTTTTGATGAGTTTGATTATATACAAAAAGGGAGTGAAATAAAAATTGATTGGGGTAATTTTTTTATGGAGACAAGCATCTGTCTAAAATTTACTAGTTCAAATCACAGTCACATTGATATCATGACTTTCAAATATCTAAAAAAACTATTAGGCTGCCTTGGACGGTTCAGCCTTGGCACGTCGTTTGAAGCTCTCAAAATCGATAATCTTAGATTTTTTAGCAGTTTCCCAGACTCCTTTGATAATGTCGGCAATTGGGGGTAGAACAATCAAAACAAATTGACCCAACCCCTTATTTTTCTTGTCGGCAACCTTCATGACACGGGGCATATCAGACCAGTCAGGCATTACCCAGAAAACTTGATCATCCACGACCACTAAATGCTTATCTCTAAGGCTAATATCAAAACCACTGTCATCAAGGAATTTGACAATGTTTCTAACTGTCTGTAGAGATATCTTTTGCCTTAAGTCGTTAATAGCTCGAATCTCCAAAACCTGCTCCCAACTATAAATCACTGTAGGCTTTTTAGAATTGCCGTACTTCTCAGGCACGATAACTTCAGTCCGGTCTAAATAAGCAAGACGGCTGGAGGTAGTTTTTGTTAAAGCGATAGTTTCTTGCCGAGTAAAGCCTTCCATAAAAAGTTTAATGATTATTTAATATTTTATATTATACACAACGTACACTTTGTTAAACGTTGTGTTAGCGTGTATAAGTCGTACCACATAAGTGATACTTCTTATGACAAAAGGCAAAAATCAGCAATCTGAATTGTTTATACACAACCGAGAAGGGTAAATTCGAGAGCGAAACAGCTACGGCAACGATTCACACCCACCTCAAGGTTAGTTGATGAGTTAATCAAGAAGGTCAAGGTGCATTTTATAAATTAAAGTTTTTAATATTTTCAAAGGATAAAGGGTATGACAGATCAGTTTCGTAATGTCAATAAGATTCTCAGTTCAGCAATTAGACTGCCACAAATGAATATTCCACGCATTAAACCTATCCAAGAGCAAACCAGAGAGGTACTACAAGAATTTAGCGAGATTTTCTTGGCAAGAACCTTTTATCAAAGATTGAAATATCATATAAAAGAGACACAAGCAAACCTTAGTGAAGACGAACATCTAGCAATCTATTTCTGCAATAAAGCAGGAGAAATGATTCTTATTGAAGATATTGGCTATCATAATCCCAATTTGATAATTCTATATGGTCAAGACTTGACAGGTAATCCTTCAAACCTACTTGTACACGTAGAATCAGTAGAGCTAGTTCTCAAAGTTTTGAAAATTGAAAATGAACCTGAAGTTAAAAAAAGGCGGATAGGTTTTTTAAACGATTAATAATATAAATAACAGCAATTCTTTGAGTACGGCTGGCTAAGGCTGAACATCTTCGTTCAATACAAGGTTGCACCTCGTGACACGAACCTTCTATTTTGTCCTTTGAATCCATATCTTGAGTTAAAAGTTCATTTTATGATTCAAATCACATATTTTCGCCTAAATCGATGCACCAAATAATCTATAGGTTATTTGGTACATCGAGAATTGTGAAAAATATCGAATCCCAGAATGCCTATTCAGTAAGGGTTGCAGCCTTAGCGTAAGTTTCTGCACGGATGCTCATTTGACCCCGTTACTAAAAAAAATAACCCCTCCAGCTAAATGCTTTGCTAGAGGGGTTTTTACACTTTTAAAGTGTAATTACAAGTTATACCATGTCTTTAAGTAATAATATCTGGTCTTCAATATTTTCTAGAATTACTCCTAGAATACATCTTTCTGACTCAGTACTTTGGTTTTTCGGGAGTTTGTTTATTTCACTACGAACCACATTTTTAACTTGTAATAGTTTTTGGAAAGTTTTTTGCATCATAATTACCAACTGTAGGCTAAAGAGTTGGCTACTCTAAAAAGCCTAAAACCTTCCAATACAAAGATGACATAGTTTTAAAAATAAACCATCGTTATTCTCTCTCACTTTTAATGTAAAGCTTTTGAAAAGACTTAATAAAATTACTTAAAATTACTTATATAGGTTTTTAAAATACCTATATTAAGACTACCAAGCTATAAGTCTAATAATTTCAGGATTATAACCTGTCAAAAACCATCTATAAGATGGAGATTCTCTTATTTTTTCGCAAGTAATAAATCCTATGTTTTGCCCCTCTAATAAATTATACAAACCGTACTCAGGTGCTAATTTCATTTTTTCAGCTTCTTCAAGGTAAAAATTGTAATTATTTCGATATGAATTTTGTTTAATCCAATACGCTGTCTTATCTTTTTCGTTTTGATCTTCATAGGGTATATATTTTAATATTTTTTTATATCTTTCATCATGAATGCTTAAAGCTTGGAATAAATTATAAATTTTTTCAGTTAGAAATAGATTTTTATAAAGATTACATTTACGTTTTGTTGATGTAATTTGAAAACTATAATCAAAAGCGGTTTCTTCATCAGGAGCGATTAACCACCATTCTCTAGAGGTATTACCAATTATGAATAGCTTCATCATAAAGTATAAGAAATAAGTAGAAAGTTACTGGTTTATATTTAAAACGAATAAATTAAAATATGTCTTGGGTAAAACCACTAATTATTAAAAATCAAAAGATTTGGTAGACCCAAAACTGACGAGATTATTATTAGATGTATTCATCTAATTTTCCTACATTCTTCAAAAATCTAAAGCAGAGATCGCGTTCTGCTTCTGCTTTTCAGTAACCCCCAAATAACGCTCCAACGCTGCCAAAGTCCGATGCCCCGATATCTCCTGTATGTGGCGCAACGGTATCCCGGCATCGCTCATCCTAGTTAACGCCGTCCTCCGAAAGCTGTGGGTACTCACGCCCTCAATACCCAGCCGCGTACAGGTATCTCTGAGAATTTTATCAGCACTCACCTTGTGGATATGCCCCAACCCATGCCGCCCCGGAAACAAAAACTCCTTGCGGCGGTTGGGGTTGTACTCTTCTAAATACTGCTTCAGCTTCGGATGCACTCGAATTTCTCTGGTGTCTCGCTTCCCCTTGGTGTTGACGCTGCGTAACACCAACACCCCCCTAACCCCATTGCTGCCAAACACGTCATTTACTGCCAACGTGCAAGCTTCATTGATCCGGCAAGCAGCATAAAGGCACACGCCAAACAAAGCGCGATCGCGTGGGTTGACAAACCCCTCGTTAAATAGGAGATTGATTTGGTCGGAGGTGAGGATTTCTGCCCTCCCGAAGCGGTTTATTTTCATAGGGTCTAGCCTACATTATCTTCCAGCACAATCACAATGTAAACGCCTGAAAAGCCTATTCTATCGTGAGCGATGACACACCCTTAAACCAGACTTATCATTCAGCCTGACAGCACGACCGGTACAACCCTCATTATTCCGTTGGCTGATTAAACCTGCTTATGATTGCAACGCGATGACCACTTCCAGGTATGATCCACACCAATAGGATTCGCTGATGTTGGGGCTGTCGCAACTGTCTATACCCCTTCTATACCCCTGGTTGATCAATTGTTGCTATCAAAACCGATATCATTTTTCTCTGCGCCAGTGTCTAGATATGGTGTAGACGCTTGTAAAACTGTAAACAAATGTGTAACGGGGTGTAAATTGTGAGTTTTGACAATGTTTGTAAGGTTTTAGCTGAAAAATACCCAAGAGAATTTGCTAGTTGGTTACTGCCTGAAGCACCGACACAGGTTAAGGTACT
>NZ_JACJRY010000079.1:0-17999 GCF_014697485.1 Anabaena sp. FACHB-83
GCCAGCACTAAGGTTTCTTCCAACAATCGCCTCCGTACAAAACCTTCTGACTACCATCAGGCGCAAAACGGACACACCATCCTTGTGTTTTTGCTTGCCATTCGCGGTAGGCAATAGCGAAGACGAAGATGGTTAGTGTGATTAACGCTGCTTTGACACTGTTGCTTTACTTGCCAGGGAATCTCATGCTACAGTCCGTAAAAGCGCATACGTAAGTTGTATCTAGTGTAAATTCACGCTTTTACCAGCCTAACCATGCCACAAGACTTTTCCGGTCAAAATCTTCGTGGGCGCTCGTTCAAAGCTCAAAATCTTGAGGGGGCGAATTTTAGTGGTGCAGATATTCGAGGAGTAGATTTTAGCGGAGTTAATTTAAGAAGTGCAAACTTTAGTCATGCTACTGCTGGGCTGGCATGGGGTGGATTAATTGCTTTGTTAGTTACTGCATTGTTATTTGCGGCAGTAGCAGGTTTATTTTTACCCTACTTTACTATTGAGACTATATCATTGTTCACTACTAACAAAGACCTAACCAGAGGCTTTGTTGTAATAATATTAGGATTTTTATTTACTTATTTTTTTCTTCGTCAAGGCTTGTTTGTTGCTACAGTCGCCATAGCTTTATCAGCAACTTTTAGTGGCATGATATCTTTGTCCACTAGCATAGTAGCAATTTTAGTTTTAACTGTAGCATTAACTATAGCTTTTGCTGTAGGTAAACAGGCTGTAAATCTAACATTAGCATCATCAATAATTGCCACTTTGTATATCACTGTAGTCTCTGGAAAGACACAACCAGAATCATTATTTGTGATTGTGATTGTAACTATAGCAGAGATAGCATTATCAGTTTTCATCAGCCGACAAGCTTTAGCACAAGAGCAAAAGTATGCCTTTATTCGGACTTTTGCAATTTTATTTGGCATCAGTGATGGAACTCGTTTTCAAGGCAGTGACTTAACAGATGCGAATTTTACTGCGGCAACGCTTGAGAGTATCAATCTGTTAAAAGCTAACATAACTCGTACTTGCTGGTTTAATGTCAAAAAATTGAATATTGCTCGTTTTGACAACACTTATCTGGAACAGCCACCAGTACTAAAACTGGTTACTAGTAAACAAGGACAATCTCAAAATTTTGATTATCAAAACCTACGGGGAGTTAACTTACAAGGTGCAAACCTAACAGATGCCAGCTTCATAGGTGCAGACTTAAGCCACACCAACCTACAAGACGCAGACTTGACCAGAGCCAAGCTAGTACAAACCCAACTGGACGGCACGGACTTCACTGGCGCAACTCTCACGGGAGCATACATCGAAGATTGGAACATTACTACTAGCACCAAGTTCGACGGAGTGTGCTGTGAGTACGTTTATATGCGCTTGCCCACACCTGACAACCCAGACCCTCACCGCAAACCAGACAATCGCCAGGAAGTGTTTGCAGACGGTGAGTTTGGGGATTTTATCAAGCCAATCTTCGATACTCTCGACTTGTACCACAGCCAAGGTGTTGACCCCAGAGCGATCGCAATTTCGTTCAAGCAGTTAGCAGAAAATCACCCCGAAGCAGATTTGCGAATTGTCGGTATGGAAGTACGGGGTGAGGACAAGTTTCTACTCCGTGCCAAGACAGCGATCGCTGCTGATAAATCCGAACTAAGCGCAAAGTATTTCACCATGTATAATCAGCTAAAAGCTCTGGCAGAACAGGAAGTTCAGAAATTAATAGCCGAGAAGGATAATAGAATTACTGATTTACAGAATATGGTAGTGACAGCACTACAACGTCCCAGCTTCTATGCTCAGACTTATCAAAATCAAGGAGATACCATAATGCCAGAAGGTTCTAAACAAGTATTCAACAATAACCTGCAAAACGCTCAATTCGGTGGTGGTTTAGTCAACGCTGACACTGTAAATGCAGGACAAATCGGCGGTAACATCACCAACTACAACCCCGAACAGCGTCAGAATCTCGCTCAAGCCGCAGCCGACATTCAGCAGTTGCTCAACCAACTGAGCCAGACATACCCCACGACTACGACATCAGAGAGAATGACAGTTGTAGCTAAGGCTGTGGATGAGATTGAGAGTAACCCGACATTAAAAGCACGGGTAATAGGTGCGTTGAAAGCTGGGGGTACTGAGGCGTTTAAAGAGTTAATCGACCATCCTTTGGTGAATATTTTATTGGCTTCAATCGAGGGGTGGCAGGACGCAGAGTAGTTTGTTGGCGGCAGGTGAGCAGAGGGGTTAGCTGGTGATGGCGAATGAGGATTATTCTGCAATATTGCAACAAGGTCAACAAGGAGTGGAGATTTGGAATAAGTGGAGAAGGGATAACCCTGATATAGTTCCACAACCTTCTAACAATGACCTAAGCAATTTAAATCTTAGTGGTGTTAATCTCAGTAAATGCAATCTGACTAACTTTTTCTTCAAAGATACTAATCTCATTAACGCAAATCTTAGTCATGCTTACCTTATCAAATCTGACTTTGGTTTTTGCAACCTGACTAACGCAAACCTCACCAACGCTTATCTTGGTCATTGTGATTTTACTCAAGCTGAACTTAATGGGACGATTTTTGATAATACTGACTTAAGCTATGCTAACCTCAGTTTTGCCAAGCTCAATAAAGCTAGATTTAAAGGGGCTAACTTCAGACATACACAGCTTAAAGGTTTAGATTTGAGTGATTTAGACTTCAGCCATGCAATTCTTAGCGATTTAAATTTGAGTTGGGCAAAATTTATTAGAGCAAATTTAAGTGGAGTCGATCTCAGTCGATCTCAATTATTCTGGACAGATTTTACCGCAGCCACCCTTACAGGAGCCTGTATTCAGGACTCGAATATAAATAATACTACAAATCTTACTGATGTAATTTGTGGCTATATTTACCGTCGCCAAGGTCAACAAGAGCGCCGCCCCAGCAGTGGTAACTTTGCCCCTGGTGAGTTCACCAAACTGTATCAAACATCCTTAGAAACCGTAGACCTCATCTTTCGCAATGGTATCGACTGGGACGCTTTTGCTTACTCGTTCAAAAAAGTAGAAGTCGAAAATCAAAGCGCACATCCTATAGTTACAACTATTGAACTTAAAGGCGATGGTATTGTTTTAGTGAAAGTAGTCGTTGACCCTGATGCAGACAAAGCCAAATTCCACAGTGAATTTATGCAGGGATATGAGTTTGCATCTAAGGCATTGGAAGCACAGTACCAAGCAAGGCTGGATGATAAAGATGCGTTAATTGCAAAACAGGAATCACAAATTAACCGTCTGTTTGGCATAGTGGAACAACAAGGGTCAGTTCAAAAAGCACTAGCAGAAAATCCCAGGAAAATTTCTAATTATTATATGGACAGTCCACAGTTTGCAGGTGGCATGGTGGATGCTATTAATGTTGAGGCACAGCAAATCGGTGGTAGCATTCAAAACAATAACACTGAAGACTTCCCAAGCTGACCCATGCCGGACTCCCAAGACCCAAAGCAAGTTAACCACGACTTACGCAATGCCCAGTTTGGTGGCGGGTTTATTAATGCTGAGACAGTAAATGCTGGGAGAATCGGCGGCGATATTTGGAATATTTTCTTTGGGCAGCAGACAACACCTGTAGGTAATACAGCTAGACCAAAGAATGAACATATACTACTGGCCGCAGTCAAGCAAGAAGTAAACGCAAGGTTAAGGCAATCTCTACACAATGCCGTGCTGATTAATTTGGGGAAGGAGTCACAACCGCAACAGGTAAAACGTCCTTGGGATGCTGAAATCAAAATTGGTTTAAAACCGACTGTTCCTATCCTTGAAACGACAACAGTTTTAGAAGTTTTTGATTCTCCAGAAATTGCAGGCAAGCTTTTAATTCTGGGTGCGCCAGGGTCAGGTAAGACCACTACACAATTAGAACTAGCTCAAGCTTTAGTTAGCCGTGCGGAAGAACAGCCTGATTATCCCGTTCCAGTTTTATTTAACCTGTCCTCATGGAAAGATGACCGACACTCCCTGTGTGATTGGTTGGTGGCAGAACTCAAATCTAAATATGGTGTTTCAGCAAAACTTGGTAAAGAGTGGATAGACAGCCAAAAATTACTACTATTGCTTGATGGTTTAGATGAGCTTGAGTCAGTTTGGCAAGAATCTTCCATCATAGCCATTAATGAATTTATACAGGGAGAATGTCGCCCTGAGTTTATAGTAGTATGCAGCCGTACCGAAGAGTATACTAGCTATAAAACTCGCCTTCAACTTAATGGTACTGTATGCTTACAGCCTCTAACTACTAATCAAATTTACACATATCTTGTTGAGGTTAATCATGCAGATTTACACGTTTTAATTAGTAAACAACCAGATTTATTAGAATTAATTAAGCTTCCTCTGTTGCTAAGTATTTTTGTCTTAGCTTACCAAGAGATATTTATAAATTCCTGGGAAAATATGACGGAGGATAGGTGGAATAGTATGACTGCTGAAACCTGGGATCAAATGCAATCTGTCGATTCTTTCAATCTTCAATATTTACTGATGTCGTATATCTGCCGGATGCTAACACGGGATATTGATAGCAAGGTATATACTAATCAGAAATTACCCACAAATCAACAAACTAGATTATGGCTTACTTGGTTAGCTCAACAATTAGATAGAAAAGCACAAACAGAATTTCTTTCAGAGAGTATTCAGCCTAGCTGCTTAAATAAAAATATCCAAAAATGGGTATATCGCATCATATTTATGCTAAATATTTGGCTAACATCAGGAATAATTGGTTTTGTATTTGGAAGTATTAGCTTTGGCTTTTTTAAGGGTATAGCATTAGGGAGTTTTTTTGCTTTTATAGTTACTTTTAATTTAATATCTTCATCGTGTTCTAATTTTATTTTTACTAGAAATAACAGCAATACTTATAATTTAGGCAAATTTAGACGCAAAGTATTAAATTATTCATCAGTTTTATTAAGGGATAATTTTAGGTTTAATATTGATGAGCCTATTTCTCCGATAGGATATATACATTGGTCATTTAAAAATTTATTCAATATATTGCTAATCAATTTAGGACAAGGAGTTTTAATTTATTATTTTTTAATTTCTGTATTTCAGCAAACGATGACTTCTGGATTAATTTTTGTTTGTGTTTTTATTATAGTTAACCTATTGATTTCAGGTTCAGGAATATTTGAGAAATCCGATATAGAAAATCAAACAGAATTCAATCAAAGCGTTAAGCAATCAATAAAATTTTCTGGATTAGTTGCTGTTTTTACTTGCTTCAGCTTTATGATTCTTTTTTGGATTAATAGAATTTGGAGAACTACTACTATAACTGAATTGTTCCTCATTTTTGGGTTATTAGTTGGTGTATTTCGTTGGCAAACTACTGGTGGTTTATTTTGCATCCAACACTTCACCCTACGCCTCATCCTCTACTGCAACGGCTACATCCCCTGGAACTACGCCCGTTTCCTAGACTACTGCACCGAGCGTATGTTACTCCAGCGTGTCGGCGGCCGCTATCGCTTCATCCACAAACTGCTGCAAGACCACTTCGCCCAAATGGAGTTTAGGCGAGATTAAGAAAGAATTTGCATCTGTTGACCCAAGAAACAAGGGTGATATTATTTACAATATTCATGCTTAAGCCTGTAAAAATGCACCCATGCCGGACTCAGAAGACTCAAAGAAAGTCACCAACAATAATTTAGAGAATGCCCAATTTGGTGGCGGATTGATTAATGCTGAGACAGTCAATGCAGGGCAGATAGGCGGCAATGTATACAATATTCACTTTGGGCAGCAGCAGGTGACATCAGAGACTCCAGCCTCATCATCAAATCAACAGCAAAGATCGGAGCAAGAAAGGGATTCCCTGGAGAAAGTTTACACGCAGCAAAGGCAGAAAGTTGACAGGATACAGAACGCATGGGTAATTGAAACAGACCCATCTCGTAAATTCCAGTATGAACAGCAGCTTCAGGCAGAGGAGCGTACATTACAAGAACTTGGGGACAAGTTGCTGGCAATTGAACACAAACTTTTAGAACTTGATAATCAGCAAATAAAAACAGATGTAAGTATAGACGTTGAATCTCCGCCCATTGAAGACAAAGGCGACGCAACAGGAGCTTTAAGAAGGAATGCGTCAATGACCCAGTTTGATGTTTTCTTAGCGCACAATACCCAAGATAAACCTCAAGTTAGGGCGATCGCACTTGCACTCAAACAGCGAAATATAGCGTATTGGATAGATGAGGAGCAAATTCCACCAGGACGCTCATTCCAAGATGAGATACAGCAAGCAATTCCACTAGTTAAATCTGCCGCTATATTCATTGGTTCACAAGGATTAGGGCGTTGGCAAAGTTGGGAGTTAAAAGCATTTATCGCAGAGTGTGTTGAGAAAAAAATCCCCGTGATTCCTGTATTACTTCCAGGGGTGAGTAATTTACCTGAAGATTTAGTGTTTTTGAAGCAGTTACGATGGGTCACTTTCTCTAATGGGGTTGATGACGAGGCTGCAATCAATTTATTGGCTTGGGGAATAACTGGAGAAAACCCCCAAAGCCGTGAACAGTTAGAGCAAGAGCCAGGACAAATCCCAACAGAAAGTGTTCTTCAAAATATAGATACTCCAGAGCAAGAGCGAGAGATATATATTGAACGTCCACCAATCGAAGACAAATGCTATAACGCAATTGTGCAGCCTGGGGCATTGATTAGGATTAAAGCTCCTCAAAAGATGGGAAAAACTCTTCTGCTGGAAAAAATACTAGATTATGGCAGAAAGCAAGGTTATGAGACAGTAAAACTAGACTTAAATTTAGCAGATAGTTCTACTTTAACTGATTTGAGAACATTCTTACATTGGTTATGTATCAATGTTTCCGATAGCCTAAATCTAGAAGATAAAACAGAAGAATATTGGCAAGATAATCTAGGAATTAATACAAGCTGTACTCGCTACTTCCAAAGATATTTATTATTCAATATTAATACAAGTTTAGTTTTTGCTATAGATAATTTTGAGCGATTGTTTAAATATGAAAATATCTTTTCGGAATTTTGCTTATTACTGCGGAGTTGGTATGAAACTGCCAAACAAGGCGACAGAATGGGAAAAATTTGGAAGACACTGAGGTTAGTAGTAGTTAATTCTACAGAGACTTATCCTACCTTAGATACTAATCGTTCACCATTTAATGTGGGATTAGCTATTGAGTTACCTGAGTTTAATCAACACCAGATAGAGGAACTGGTGAAGCTGTACGAGTTACATAGTATTTTATCAAAAAATAGATTAAGCCAATTAATGCACTTAGTAGGGGGACATCCTTATCTAGTACAGCAGGCAATCGCCAATCTCAAGGAACCAGAAATCACGTTGGATGAAATATTAACACTAGCACCAACAGAACAAGGAATCTTCAGCTATCATCTACGACAGCAACTAGAAGCTTTAGAAAATGATTCTGAACTAATGGAGAATTATAAAAGAGTAATAACAGCAGATCAGGCGGTACAACTTAGTCCAGAGATTACCTTTAAATTACATAGCTTGGGACTGATTAAAATAGTACGCAATGACTGTATTACCAGTTGTGATTTATACCGCCAGTATTTCTTGACGAGATTGAGGTAATCTATGCAAGACCAGTATATTTTCTCTGGAAGTTTACCTGAAAACGCCAATACTTATGTTAAGCGTGAAGCTGATGAAGAATTGTATGAAGCATTATTACAAGGTAATTTTTGTTATGTATTAAATTCAAGACAGACTGGCAAATCTAGCTTGCGCGTCAGAACCATGAGCCGTTTGAGAGAAGTTGGTGTAGAGTGTGCAGCGATTGATTTATCATCCATTAGTATTCAAACAGCAACTCAAGAAAATTGGTACGCAGATTTAATTGTTAAATTAATAGATAGCTTTATTCTAGATATAAATTTTAAAAGCTGGTGGGAGGAGAATAAAATAAATTCTCCATTACTCAGATTTAGTAACTTTCTTACAAAAATAGTACTTACTAGAATAACAGAGAATATTGTAATTTTTATTGACGAAATTGATAGTGTACTTAGCTTAAATTTTCCTACAGATGATTTTTTTGCTTTTATCCGTTCTTGCTATAACTTGCGAGTTGATAACCCTCAGTACAACCGTCTAACCTTCTGTCTACTGGGTGTAGCTTCGCCAACTAGTCTAATACAAGATAAAAAGCGCACTCCTTTTAATATTGGTCAGGCTATTTCTCTCAAAGGTTTCCAATTGTATGAAATTGAGCCATTAGAACAAGGTTTGCGCGATAATTTTAATAATTCCAAAGCGATAATGCAAGAAATTTTGCAATGGACTGGGGGGCAACCTTTTCTGACTCAAAAGCTATGTCAATTTATGGTCGAGGAATCAGAGCAAGAATATCCCCGTTCAGTAGAGCAAGTGGTCAGGTCAAGGATTATTGAAAATTGGGAATCACAGGATGAGCCTGAGCATTTACGCACAATTCAAGCCAGAATTGTACAGGATGAACAACGTGCTGGGTATTTACTAGAACTCTATCAAAAAATCAGATTGGCTGAAGATCGATTACAGAACACAACAGATGAAGAACCAGAACAAAGTGAGTTACAGCTTTCAGGATTAGTTGTTAGACAAGAAGGTAAGCTGAGAATTTATAACCACATTTATCGTGAAATATTTAATTACAATTGGATAGAAACTCAATTAAATAATCTACGTCCATACTCAACTAGTTTTCGCTTCTGGATGAAGTCGGGAAGAACTGATGAATCACAATTGCTGCGAGGTAAGGAATTACAAGAAGCAGAAGAATGGGCTAAAAATAAAAAGTTAAGTTTTGAAGATAGACAATTTATAGCTGCTAGTAAAACTAAAGAAATTCAAGAATTAGCCTTAAAAAGCGAAATTTTAACTTTATGTAAATGTACAGAAATAATGCGGCTTTCTAACTTAGAGCTTGATTCTTTACTTGAAATATTGAAAGCAGTACAAAAATTGAAAACCACGGATGTAACTTTAGATTACAAATTTGGACATCGCGTAAATTTAATTTTACAGCAAATTATTGATAATATAAAAGAAAAAAATCGAATAGAAGGACACACGGCAGCAATTCGGAATGTTTCTTTTAGACCTAACAGCGATATTTTTGCTTCCGGTAGCGATGATGGTACTGTCAGAATCTGGAATTTAAAGGGAGAGCATTTAAACACATTTAGTTTTAATGGGCCTGATGATAATGTTAGAGGAATGTGTTTCAGCCCTTCTGGGGAAATATTAGCGGTTGGTAGTACCAAGGGAATTCTTAAATTATGGCAAGTAAGTTCTCAAGGTGAAGGTAAAGAAATAGTAAGTTTACAAGCACACAAAGAAACTATTAGAAGTGTTGCTTTTAATCTAAACGGAAAATTACTAGCATCAGCATCTGGTGATGGTACTATTAAAATTTTAAAGTTAAATAATCAAGGTATTTATGAAGATTTTAAATGTCTTGATATCAAAGATTTGGAAAACATTATTAAGCGAGATAAAGATAAAAAACATTGGATTAATAGTATAAGTTTTAGCCCTTGTGTTCAAAAAAAAATAGTTTCTGGTAATGCAGATGGTACTGTAAGAATTTGGAATATAAATACTGGAGAAAATAAAAAACTATCAGGGCATAAAGATTGGGTTAATTGTGTTTGTTTTAGTCCAGATGGAAAAAGAATAGCATCTAGTAGCCGTGACAATACTGTTATAATCTGGGGCGCTAATGGTGAAAAAATAATGACCATCCAGGGGTATGCTTGGATTACAAGTGTTATTTTCCATCCTAAACAGCACTCAATACTGGCAATAGCAGGTGATGATAATAAAGTTAAATTATTTAATTTAGATGAAGCAAAATTTTTAAATAATGATAAAATTTTGGAAGATAGGCAGGCATTGCAAGTATTTTCAGGTCATACTGCATGGGTAAGTGCCTTAAGTTTCAATCAGACTGGAGAAACTATAGCTTCTGTAAGCGGCGATAATAGTATTAGAATTTGGAGCCTTCACAAATTAAATTCTTTTAAGCATACCAATTGGGTTAATTCTGTAAGTTTTGATAGCGATGGAAGAATACTAGCATCTGGAAGTAGTGACTGCACTATCAAGCTATGGAATTTAAAAGGTGAACTAATACAAACTCTCAAAGGACACAAAAAAGGAGTCATGAGTGTTAGATTCAGCCCTGACGGTTATTTACTAGCATCAGGTGGCGATGATTGCACTATTAAAATTTGGAAACGGGATCATAATAGCCAATTTCAAGAATTATTCACGCTAAAAAGTCATTCTCGTTCAGTTAAAAGTGTACGTTTTAATAGAAAAGGTAATTTACTAGCATCAGGTAGTGATGATTCCAAAATCAAACTTTGGAATCCATATACAGGTGAAGAAATACATACTTTTTTAGGGCATACAAAAGGAGTTAGAAGTGTTCGCTTTAGCCCTGATGATACATTATTAGCATCAGGTAGTGATGACACTAAAGTGATTATTTGGAAAATTGATATTGATAACAAAATATATACTCGTTTACATACTCTGGATCACTTTACTGAAGGGATTAGAAGTGTCCGGTTTAAAAGTGATGGAAAAACTTTAGCTTCTGGAAGTAATGATGGTACTATCAAATTATGGGATGTAGCTTCTGGAGAAAAAATAGATACTAGAAAATCTAAGGGATTGTGGATGAGTAGTTTAAGCTTCAATCCTCAAAATGAGTCAGTAATTGCTTATGGTGGTGCTGATGGAGTTGTTAGACTTTCAAGTATTAATGGAAAAGAGCTACAGACTCTTAAAGGACATACTGGTTGGATTAGAAGTGTTAGTTTCAGCGCAGATGGTAAAATACTCGCCTCAGCCAGTATTGATGGTACGATAAGACTTTGGTATGTAAATCCAGATAATCCATTGGTAAACGAATGGATTAAGCAAGGTTGTGACTGGGTACAGAATTATTTACGAACAAATCCAAATGTAGACGAAAGCGATCGCAGTCTTTGTCAAGAAATTTTAAGGACAAAAGATTAAATTATCGACTATCGACGAGATTAAGAAAGAATTTGTATCTGTTGAGCAAAAGAACAATAGTGATATTATTTACAGTACAAACGCTTAAGTCTGTTAAAACCAATCCATGCCGGACTCAGAAGAACCAGAGAAAGTCACCAATAACAACTTACCCAATGCTCAGTTTGGTGGTGGGTTCATCAATGCTGAATCTGTCAAGGCAGAGCGTATAGGCGGCGATATCTACAATATTTATCTTGGGCATCCACCATTAGCAAGTAATCCAAACACATCAACCAACCAGCAGCGATCGCCTACGGCAGATAACAATTTTTTAGAAACAGGCGCAAGCACATACATCGAACGTCCACCAATCGAGGACAAATGCTACAACGCAATTGTGCAGCCGGGGGCATTAATCCGCATCAAAGCCCCTCAGAGAATGGGGAAAACTCTTTTGCTAGAGAAAATACTAGACCATGCCAGAGTGCAGGGTTATCAAACAGCAAAGCTGGATTTAAAACTAGCTGACATCGATACTCTGGCTAACCTAAAAACATTCCTGCAATGGCTGTGCATTGATGTGGCTGATAGCCTGGAGCTAGAACCCCAACTAGACAAACACTGGCAAGAAGTGTTTGGACTGAATAAAAACTGTACCCGCTATTTTCAAAAATATTTACTATCGGTTACAGATGCGCCCCTAGTCCTAGCAATAGATAATTTTGAGCGACTGTTTGATTATCCAGAGATTTTTCCTCAGTTCTGCTTGTTACTGCGGGGATGGTATGAAGCAGCCAAGCAAGGTGACAAGATTGGTAACATCTGGAAGAAACTGCGCCTTGTGGTGGTTCACTCCACTGAGTCCTACCCCTCTCTCGATACTAATCACTCCCCGTTTAATGTTGGGTTGGCCATCGAGTTACCCGAATTTAACGAGCAACAAGTATTAGACCTTGCCAAACAACAAGGTTTAGATACGCTTGAAGAACAGAGCTTAAATGGGTTGATGGGGATGGTTGGGGGACATCCTTACTTGGTACAGTCTGCGATCGCTCACCTCAAAAGCCAGCAGATGACGTTAGAAGAACTGTTGAGACTAGCACCAACAGAACAGGGAATTTTCAGCGACCACCTGCGACAACAATTGTGGCATTTACAACATAATCCCCAGCTTGAGGCAGGGTATAAAAGAGTAGTGATGACAAATGCGTCTGTCAGGCTTGATACTGAAGTGGCATTTAAACTTCATAGCTTGGGCTTAGTCAAACTTGTTAGTAATGATTGTGTTCCTAGTTGTGATTTGTATCGTCAGTATTTCTCAACTCGTTTGGGGTAGATGAGTCATGGTTGACCAATACATATTTTCTGGAAGTCTACCTGAAAAAGCCAGCACCTACGTTACAAGAGAAGCTGATGCCCAGTTATATGAAGGGCTGAAAGCGGGAAAATTTTGTTATGTGCTGAATTCTAGGCAGAGTGGAAAGTCCAGTCTGCGTGTGCGAACCATGCAGAGATTGAGAGAGGACGGTGTGCAGTGTGCAGCAGTTGATCTTTCTGCGGGTGGGATTCAGAATGTTCCTCCCGAACAATGGTATGCAGATTTAATTGACACACTGATTGATACTTTTGGTTTAGATTTAGATTTTGGTGATTGGTGGTCAGAGAACCAGTTAAATACATTGGTAACTCGATTTCGCAAGTTTTTGGAAGAAGTATTACTGGTTGAAGTTAAAGAGAATATTGTTATTTTTATTGATGAAATTGACAGTGTACTAAGTCTAAATTTCCCTACAGATGATTTTTTTGCGTTGATTCGTGCCTGTTATAACAAGCGTGTAGATAATCCTCCATACAATCGTCTCACGTTCTGTTTACTGGGAGTGGCATCCCCAACAAGTTTAATACAAGATAAACAGCGTACTCCCTTTAACATTGGACAAGCTATCTCTCTCAAAGGTTTTCAATTACATGAAGCTGAACCATTAGAGAAGGGTTTACAGGGGAAGTTTAATAGTCCCCAAGCAATAATCCAGGATATTTTACAGTGGACTGGGGGGCAACCATTTCTCACGCAAAAATTGTGTCAGTTCATGGTTGAAGAATTTGAGCAAGATAACCCTCGTTCAGTAGAGCAAGTGGTCAAATCGCGGATTATTGAAAACTGGGAATCACAGGATGAGCCAGAGCATTTACGAACAATTCAAGCTAGAATTTTGCGAGATGAACAAAGGGCAGGGTACTTACTAGAACTGTATCAGCAAGTTCGTTTTTCTGAGGAGCGATCGCAGGTTATAGCCGATGAAACATTAGAGCAAAGTGAGTTGCAGCTTTCGGGGTTGGTTGTTAGACAGGAAGGTAAGCTGAGGATTTATAACCAGATTTATCGAGAAATATTTGATTTTAATTGGATTGAAACTCAATTAAATAGTCTGCGTCCTTATTCAGAAAGTTTTCGCTTTTGGGTAGCTTCTGGTTGCACTGATGAATCGCGGTTGCTGCGAGGTAATGCGTTACAAGAAGCAGAAGAATGGGCAAAAGATAAGAACTTAAGTTATCAGGATAAACAGTTTTTGGCAGCTAGTAAAGAGAAAGAAATTCAGGCAGAGATTACTACTAAACAACAAGAAGCTGCATTAGAACGGGAGAGACAGGATAAGGAGGCAGCAGAAGCTAGAAATCAATTGCTTAGTGAGGCTAATAAGAAAGCTCAACGGCGAATTAGTATTGGGTTTGTTGTTTTGGTTGTTGCCGTTTTGGGGGCAGCAACTGTAGCTGGATTAGCTAAACAAAATGTTGATAAATCTAATGAGCGAGTTAAGACTGCTAACTCTCAGGTTGACAAAGCTAATGAAAAAGTTAAAACTGCTACCTCTCAAGTTGATGCAGCTAATAAACGAGTTCAAAATGCTGATGATCAGGTTGATAAAGCTAATGAAAAAGTTAAAACTGCTACCTCTCAAGTTGATGTAGCTAATAAACGAGTTCAAGCTGCTAACTCTCAAGTTGATAAAGCTAATGAAAATTTAGAACAAGCTCAGATAAAAATTAGAGAAGCACAAACAAAAGAACAAGAAGCCAATCATAGTGCTGCACGAGCAATAAACCAAGAAAAGCAAGCAAGAAAAGAAGTAAAAGACGCTAATGAAAATGTTAAACAGGCTAAAAATAGAGAGACAGAAATTTTAGCAAAGCTTAAAGCTAAAGAAAACGAACTTAAGCAAACAAGCGCCAAAAATGAAGAGACAAAAGCAGAAATTTTAAACGTTCGCCAACTTGTAGCCCTAGCTGGGCAATTGCGAAACCAAAGTTCATCAGACTCAGATGAAGCCTTAAGACTAGCAGCATTATCCTTTAATATTGATAACCATAAACTTAAACAAGCGTTATTACTGTCTGCTAAATCACAAGCATACCAAAAACTGAAAGACTGGAGTAATGCTAAAGATGAGATTCAAAAAAGTCAATCATATTTATCCAAAGCTGACAAGAAAGTTTTAGAATTTAGTGAAGGCTTACAAGTTCAAGTATTAGTCCAGAGAACTCAAGGTGATTTACTAGCCCAGGATGAACAAACTCAGGAAGCCATAGCATCATATAGTCAAGCATTTAATATCCTAAAAGCTTATCCTAATGAAACTGATTTTACTAAAGATAATCAGTTGCTCACAGGTGAAAATATTGAATCTGTTTATCGGAGTTTAAGGCAGCTAAACTCTAAAAACAAAGAAGTTGAAACACAATTGACACAACATTTATATGCTCAACTTGAATATTTCTTGAAGGCTAAAAATTGGGAGGCGGCTGACCTTGAAACATATAAACTCATGCTTAATATTGCTAAAAGGGAAGAAGAAACATATTTAGATTATGAGCAGATTAATAGTTTCTCTTGTCCAGACCTACAAAGAATAGACCAGCTTTGGGTCAATGCAGACAAACGTTTTGGCTTTAGTGTGCAGAAGGAAATATGGATTAGCACGGGGAATACGCTGGGTATAAAGCCAGGTGAGTGGACAGACAAGGACACGGAAAATTATTTACAATTTGCCAGGGCAGTTGGATGGTATGATGACAAACTAGATGTACTGATTAGTCGTATAAAATTAGACTTTGTACGGAGGGGAGGGCTACCTGTTAGGAGAAGTACGTGGGTTGGTGGAGTTAATTTTGGCGAGGGTCTCTCTTCTCTCGCGTTGCGACTTGTAAACTGTAACATATAAAGCTTTTTAAAGTTTGTAAACATTTATCTCAGCCTCATTTTCTACGCAATAATCAACATTTCATGAATCCGATACCTGGCACTGGGGGCTGATAACAATTTGCTTGAATAAATTTTATCGCTTCTCCCAAAAATGACCTGTGCGGTTTAGCATCCGATTGAAGCACATCGCAGTATACCAATTCAGCCAGTGCATGATTTTGGGGAGGTCTTCTGGTTGTTGTGGTTCTAATAGGTAGTGGACATGATTGCTCATGATGCACAGTGCATACAGCTTAAACCCATACTTTGACTGTGCCTTCTTAATGGCGTAGAGAAAGACTTCACGGCATTCCAGGCGAGTCAGGCGAAATTCTCTATTGTTGCACCGGACAGTAACATGGTAGCAAAATCCAGCTTTCAGGTCACGTTTTGGGCGAGACATTGTAAGTACAGCGAAATACAATATCAGTAGTATAAGAATTTGTAGTGATTTTTACTCGACCACCTCAAAATTCAGATGCAGAACCCTACTCCCTCACCGGACACCGCCGCATCATCTCGGCCAACGCCACCGCCTCCCCATCGGGTGTATACACAACGTCCCCCGACATCGCAATCACAATCCTGTTTTTCCTCGCCCAATCAAACCAAGCAATCGCACTAGACTTGGCTTGTTGTGCTTCCGGTTTCCTACCTTCCTTGCAAGCAGCCACGAATATAGCCTCCGGTGACTTAATCCCCTTCCAAGTTCGGAGTGCTTCTTTCAAATACGCGATCGCGCCCGGTACATTATCCCAGCACAGCCTAACTGTACGCTGAATCTCTGCATTGAGCCGGAACTGTGGAGTGCAAGGTATTTTTCGTAACTGTTGCAGCACTTCCTGAACTTCATGGTTGCTAGGCTGTATTGATTTTTCTTGTCGCTTAAAAGCGTAGTCATCATCACTCAAGTCTTCATCATCAAAATTTGACACTACAGGGGCGGCGGAAGAACGATCCTCATGAGTATTTGTCTCGGTAGTCGAGTCAACCAGTTCTATCTCTTCAACGAAGTGAGCAATTTCGGGTAACGCTGATTCTGGGGTATAACAAACCCCTTCCTGGTCGCATTCCAAAATCTCGGCTTCCACCTGTTCACTTTTTTCAAGCTCAACAGCAGAGTGTTGCTGTGGCTTTGAAACTTCTGGATGGGATCTGTGGTATTGTTCTACAGCGAACGTCGAATGCTCAGTTTTGCCTCTGCCGTGTTCAATAAGAGGCAAGGGGGCAGGGAGCAGGGAGCAAGGGAGAATGCTTTCTTCCTCTAATCTTGAATCCTCCAAGGTGTTTGTTCCCCTGCTCCTTATCTCCCTGCTCCCCTGCTTCTTTTCAAGTAGCTTATTCAGTACCTCGAAGTTCAATTTATACTGCCATGTGCGATCCTGCCCGTTACCGGGATTCTTCTGCTTGGAGATAATACCCATCTCGTCAAGCAGTGCGATCGCACTCCTGATTACATGAAGGCTATGCTCACCCATCAGATCAAGATAGATTTTCTTGAGGGGCTGATAAATCCAGGAGGTGCGGTGGTTCTTCATCTTCCACTTTGTCCAATGCCGAAAATACTCAATCAGCTTGGCCGCACAAAAATTACCTGTAATATCAAGATACTCCCGACGCAATATTACCAAGATAGAGAATCGGTCAGTAGAGGCAATGCTGCTCATATTCCACCTTCCATATATTTGTCAAAACTGGTTTGGCTAAAACGGCATATTTTTTTGGTCTTCTTCTGGGGCTTGTGACCAAAATTCTCGAAGTTGTTGGCGTTTGGCAGCCAGAAATTGCTGTTTCTCTTCGGGTGATACTTCACCAATCAACCGCGCTACTTCATCACGTTGCTTTTGCTTTATCTGTTCAGTGTCCACAGCAGGTAAAGCCAAGGGTTCATTTTTGGTAGATGGTCGGAAGTTGCGGCGACGGAACAAGAATCTGAAATGCCTTTTATCCTGTGGAGGTAGCGATCGCCATATTTCGGTATCCCAGCCAGGGGGTACAAAATCAGATGATACAGGTAACAGAGTTTGTACTTGTGCTTGCAGTTGCGCGATTGCCTTGCCTTGCGCCTCGATGATTTGACTTTGCTGTTCCAACCGTTCTAAAAGTTGGGTCAATAGTTCTGAGTTTTGGGAGAATAACTCAGCCTCATGGGTTTTAAAAGCAAAGTAATTCTGTGCAGCAGCTATTTCTGGTTTTCGCGGATCACCGTTCATTGCCACCAAATAACAACCGTGTCGTGAAAGCTTATAATTGTCCAGCACTTCTCGAAATGCCTGAGATGCGCCAATTTGCGCCATTTGGACGACATCGACCAGATGGTGAGATGGGTCTAGCCCTGAATTTTTGGCACTGATTTTTGCTCTTTCAACGGTGTCCTTAATTCGTTTCCAAGTCTGATAACCCAGCAAGGTTAACAATTCGGTTGCTAACCAATATTCGTAACCCTGCTCATCAATTTTTTTGATTTGGTCAAAAGGGCTATCAGGGGTAGTAGAGGTTGATGTAATTGCATCCATATTGATATCGACTCCAATTTTTGACGTATGAAACTATCAGCAGCACTTGAGCCATGCTGCTTTTTGAATTCAAAATGCAAAATTCAGAATGCAAAATTAATTTTGAATTTTGAATTTTAAATTTTTAATTGATTGGTTGTTTCTTGCCAGAACCGCAACTCATCT